>DATIVM010000126.1:0-5127 GCA_035465975.1 Usitatibacter sp. | reverse complement strand
ATCCTCGACATCATCGCGCCCATCGGCAAGGGCCAGCGCGGCCTCATCGTTTCGCCGCCCAAGGCCGGCAAGACGGTGCTCATGCAGCACATGGCCCACGCGATCACGGCGAACCACCCCGAGGCGGTGCTGATCGTCCTGCTGATCGACGAGCGCCCCGAGGAAGTGACGGAAATGAGCCGCACGGTGCGCGGCGAGGTGGTCGCCTCCACCTTCGACGAGCCGGCCACGCGCCACGTGCAGGTCGCCGAGATGGTGATCGAGAAGGCGAAGCGCCTGGTCGAGCACAAGAAGGACGTCGTGATCCTGCTCGATTCGATCACGCGCCTCGCCCGCGCCTACAACACGGTGGTGCCCGCCTCGGGCAAGGTGCTCACCGGCGGCGTGGATTCCAACGCCCTGCAGCGCCCGAAGCGCTTCTTCGGCGCGGCGCGCAACGTCGAGGAAGGCGGCTCGCTCACGATCATCGCGACCGCGCTCATCGACACCGGCTCGCGCATGGACGACGTGATCTACGAGGAATTCAAGGGCACCGGCAACATGGAGATCCACCTGGATCGCCGCATGGCCGAGAAGCGCATCTACCCCTCGCTCAACGTCAACCGCTCCGGCACGCGCCGCGAGGAGCTGCTCATCCCGGCGGACATCCTTCCCAAGGTGTGGATCCTCCGCAAGCTGCTGTTCGGCATGGACGAGCTCGAGGCGACCGAATTCCTCCTCGACAAGTTGCGGGCGACGAAGAACAACGACGAGTTCTTCAACTCGATGAAGAAGGGGTAGAGCGGAGCGTAAAGGCGGGCAGTGGGAACGGCGTGTTGGAGCGGACGGATCGACCCGTCGAGTCCGATTCGACTCTCACCGGCCGCCGCTCCACGCCAGCGGGCAAGGACCCGCTTCGCGAGCGGCATGCCGCCCAGCCCGCCGCACTTCCCGGACCGACGAAAAGCGTCACCCCCGCTCAGCCCGAAGGAACCATCCGGCACGATCCGGGCCAAAAAAACGAGTCCGCTCAAGGGCCTGCGCTGGCCCAAGGCTCGCAACAAGCCCTTGCTTTGATTCAACTTTTCTGGGATAATCAACGATTCCCGGGCCCGGAACCAGCATCGAAGGACGTTTTCGAACCATCCAGCGGCGCCCCCAACAAGGCGAAAATCCATGAAAGAAGGCATCCATCCCAACTATCGCGAGGTCGTTTTCCTCGACACCAGCTGCGATTTCGGATTCGTGACCCGCTCCACGGTTCCGACGAACGAGACCATCAAGTGGAAGGACGGCAAGGAGTATCCGGTCTACAAGATCGAGATCTCGGACGAGTCCCATCCGTTCTACACGGGCAAGCAGAAGATCGTGGATACCGCCGGCCGCGTCGACAAGTTCAAGAAGCGCTACGCGCGCAAGGGCAGCAGCTCCGCCAAGGCCGCCGAATAGGCCTTCGAGCGTCGCACCCGAAAAGGCAGCCCCCGGGCTGCCTTTTTTGTTGCGCGGATCGCCCGCTCGTTGGGGCGATCGCGTCGAACCCCTAGAATGACGCCACCATGATCGATCAAGGGCACGCCGCCGAGCGCCCCGGCGAGCCGCCGTGGGGAAGGATCGCCTACGACGGCACGCCGACGACGCTCAAGACGATCCTCTTCGTCGTGATCTGCGCGACCTGGCTGCTGCCGGGCCTCGTCGGCCACGACCCGTGGAAGGTGGACGAGGCGACCGCGTTCGGCGCGGTGATCGACCTGCTGCGCACCGGCGATTGGGTGGATTTCCGCATCGCCGGGGAGCTGTGGATGGGCCACGCGCCGCTCTACCTGTGGGTCGCCGCGGCGGCGGTGAAGCTGCTCGGCGGCCTCCTGCCCCTGCACGACGCCGCGCGGCTCACCTCGGGCCTCTTCACGGCGGCCACCCTCACCTTCCTCGCCCTCGCCTGCCGCGAGCTCATGGGCGAGCGCGCCGGGCGCGGCGGCGTGATGCTGTTCATCGGCTGCGTGGGGCTGCTCGCGCGCGCGCACGAGATGATCACCGCGCTCGCGGGGCTCGCCGGGATCGCCCTCGCGCTCTACGGCTTCGCGCTCGCCGCGCGGCGCCCGGCGGCGGGCGGCGCCGCCGCGGGAGCGGGGGCGGGCATCGCCTTCCTGGGGAACGGCTTCCTCCCGCTCGGCATGCTGGTGATGCTGGCGGGCATCCTGCCGCTCGTCGCGGCGCCGTGGCGCAGGCCCCGCTACGCGCTCACGCTCGTCGCTTTCCTCGCCTGCGCGGCGCCCCTCGTCGTGGCGTGGCTGCTGCTCCTCGACCACTCCTCCGCCGGGGTGCTGCGCGCGTGGCTGCAGGCCGCCTCGCAGACGCGCTGGCGCGACGACTCCTCGAGCGACGGCCCCGAGCTGCTCTACTTCGTTCGCATCCTTCCGTGGTATGCCTGGCCGGCGCTGCCGCTCGCCGCGTGGACGCTTTGGCGCTCGCGCCGCACGATCGCCGCGCGCAAGGAGGTGCTGCTGCCGATCGCGGCCTTCGCGGCGTTCCTCGTCTCGACCTCGGTCTTCGGGGAGCCGCGCGACGTCGACGCGATGCCGCTCCTGCTGCCGCTCGCGATGCTCGCCGTGGTGGAGATCGATGCGCTGCCGCGCGGCGCGGCGGCGGCCCTCGACTGGTTCGGGATGATGACCTTCTTCCTCTTCGCCGCGCTCCTGTGGCTCGCGTGGTTCGCCGCGATCACCGGGAGCCCCGATTTCGCGGCGGCCGTGATCCGGCGCGAGGTTCCCGACTTCCACTACCGCTTCAACTTCCTGTCGGTCGCGCTCGCCTCGCTGCTGACCCTCCTCTGGATCGTCGTGGTGGCGCGCTCGATCCGGTCGACGCGCCGCGCCCTCGTGAACTGGACCGCGGGCATCACCATGGTGTGGATGCTGGTGATGACGCTCGGCGTGCCGCTCATCGACCAGGCGCGCAGCTACCGCGGGCTCGCCTCGCGGGTCATGGCCAACCTGCCGCCGGCGTTCGGCTGCGTCGCGCGCGAGAACGTGGGCGACGCCCAGCGCGCGCTGCTCGACTACTACGTGAACCTGCGGACGATTCCCGTGGAGCTCCCTGCCGCTTCGCGATGCAAGGCGCTCCTGGTGCAGGCGACGCCCCTGCGCGCGCCCAAGGTGCCGCCGGGATGGACCGAGACGTGGCGCGGCTCGCGTCCCGGCGACCGCAACGAGCTCTT
This sequence comes from Usitatibacter sp., assembly GCA_035465975.1. GTDB lineage: Bacteria > Pseudomonadota > Gammaproteobacteria > Burkholderiales > Usitatibacteraceae > Usitatibacter. The sequence goes on along the minus strand of DATIVM010000126.1, from coordinate 1,934 downwards.
CATCGTCTACGGACGATGAGGCGGGTTGCGCTGCAAAGACGCGCGGCTGGCTACTGGCGCCGCGCGAAACCTCCAACCTTCCCGGGATCTTGAGGTTTCACGCGAGGCGGCGATCGAGGAGCTCGATCCAGTGCACCACCGGCACCGAGGCGCCCGATCCGATCTGCGCGAGGCAGCCGATGTTCGCGGTCGCCACCAGCTGCGGCGCTCCCGATTCCAGCGCCCGCACCTTGTTGTCGCGCAGCTGCCTCGAGATGCCGGGCTGGAGCAGCGAGTAGGTCCCCGCGGACCCGCAGCAGAGGTGCGCGTCGGGAACCGGCGTGAGGCGGAAGCCCGCGTCGCGCAGGATCCCCTCGACGAGGCCATCGAGGCGCAGCCCGTGCTGCAGGCTGCACGGCGAATGGAAGGCCACCCGCGGCGGCTCGCCCGTCGCCCGGGCGAGCGCGGCGAAGCGCTCGCGCTCGGCCGCGACCGCCTCGGAGACGTCGCGCGCGAGCGCCGAGATGCGCGCCGCGCGCTCGGCGTAAGCGGGATCGCCGCGGAGCAGGTGCCCGTAGTCCTTCACCATCGTGCCGCAGCCGCTCGCGGTGACCACGATCGCCTCGGCGCCCGCCTCGACGTGCGGCCACCACGCGTCGATGTTCGCCCGCGCGCGGTCGCGCCCTTCGTCCTGGTCGTCGAGGTGGAACGGCACCGCGCCGCAGCAGCCCGCCTCGGGCACCTCGAAGAGCGAGATGCCGACGCGGTCGAGGACGCGCGCGGCGGCCGCGTTGATCGACGGCGCCATCGCAGGCTGCACGCAGCCCGCGAGCACGAGCATGCGGCGCGCATGGCGCGCGGCGGGCCAGGCGCCGGCGTCGCGGCGCTCCGGGATGGAGCGGGCGAGCGAGCGCGGCAGCAGCGGCTTCGTGGCGCGGCCGAGGGCGAGCGCGGCGCCGAAGAGGCTCCGGTGCGGAAGCGTGCGCGCGAGGAACCAGCGGCGCAAGCGATCCCAGGGCGAGCGCTGCACCTTCTCGTGCACGATCGCGCGGCCGATGTCCACGAGCTTGCCGTACTCGACGCCCGACGGGCACGTCGTCTCGCAGGCGCGGCAGGTGAGGCAGCGGTCGAGATGGAGCTGCGTGCGCCGGGTGACGGGCGCGCCCTCGAGCATCTGCTTCATGAGGTAGATGCGGCCGCGCGGGCTGTCGAGCTCGTCGCCCAGCAGGTTGTAGGTCGGGCAGGTGGCGAGACAGAAGCCGCAGTGCACGCAGCGGCGCAGGATCGAATCCGCCTCCTGGCCCTCGGGCGTCGTGCGGATCCACTCGGCGAGTCGGGTTTGCATCGGGTCTAGAAGTCGTACATGCGGCCGGGATTGAGGATGCCCGCCGGATCGAAGGCCGCCTTCAGCCGGCGGTGGATCTTGAGGAGCGCGGGCGCGAGCGGATGGAACACGCCGGCGGACTTGTCGCCGCCGCGGAAGAGCGTGGCGTGGCCGCCCGCGCGCTGCGCGGCGTCGCGGACGGCGGCGGCATCGAGCTCGCCGCGGATCCAGCGCACGCCGCCGCCCCAGTCGACGAGCTGCGGGTGCTGCGGCAGCAGGGGCGGCGTGGTCTGCGGCACGGACACGCGCCACAGCGGCGCGGCGCCGCCGAAGAACGCGAGGCGCTGCTCGCGCAGGGCCTCCCAATGCTCGGCGCCGCGCGGATCCTCCTCGCCGCCCATCTTGGCCCTCGCCGCGGCGACCGCGGCGGGCGCGCCCGAGAGCCGCACGCGCAGCACGCCCGCTTCCCACGCGGCGGCCGAAAGCGGCAGCGGCTGGCCCGCCCAGCGGTTCGCCTGCTCGATCGCCGCGGCCTGCTCGAGCGGGAAGGCGAGCGTCGCCTCCTCCGCCGGCTGCGGCAGCACCTTGAACGACACCTCGGTGATCACGCCGAGCGTGCCGAGCGCGCCGG
>DATIVM010000125.1:0-5347 GCA_035465975.1 Usitatibacter sp. | reverse complement strand
CACAGGTCATCTGCGTTCATCTGCTTTTCATCTGCGTTCATCTGCGTTCTCCGCCGTAACCTCGCGAACGCGGGCAGCCGGGGCCTCGCGCTCGGCGAGCTCGACGTAGCCCGCGCGCGTCTGGGGAAGCTTGCGGCCGAGGATCGTGCTCGCCACCTGGGTGCGCAGGATCTGCGCGGTGCCGCCCGCGATGGTGAACATGCGCGCGTCGCGCACGTGGCGCTCGAGCGGGCGCAGGCGCGAGTAGCCCGACGAGCCGAAGAGCTGCAGCGCGTCGCTCGTCACGCGGTTGGCGATCTCGGCGGTGAAGATCTTCGCCTTGGCCGCTTCCGTCATGTCGGGGAAGTCGCCGCGGCAATGGGCGGCGCGGTGCAGCAGCAGGCGCGCGGCGTCGAGCTGGACCGCCATGTCGGCGAGCATCCATTGCAGGCCCTGGAATTCGGCGATCGGCCGGCCGAACTGGTGCCGCTCCTTCACGTACGCGACCGCTTCCTCGAACGCGGCCTGGGCGATTCCGAGGGCTACCGTGCCGGCGCCCACGCGCTGCGCGTTGTACGCGTTCATGAGCCCGGCGAAGCCCTTGCGCAGTCCCTTGGGCGGCGCGACGAGCGCGCTCGCCGGCACGCGCAGGTCGCGGAAATGGACGTAGGTCTCGGGGATGCCGCGCACGCCCATGGCGGGAATGCGCTCGCCGATCACGAGCCCCTCGGGCTTGCCGCCTTCCTTCAGCACGATGAACCCGCCGATGCCCTGCTCGGCCCCGCGGTCGAAGACGCGCGCGAAGACGAGGTGCAGCTTCGACACGCCGCCCCCGGTGATCCAGTACTTCTCGCCGTTGATGACGTAGGAATCGCCGTGGCGGTCGGCGCGCGTCGTCATCTCGCTCGCCGCGCTCCCCGCGCCCGGCTCCGAGATGCAGATCGCGGGCTTGTCGCCCGCGAGCACGCATTCGGCGGCGAGGCGCTTCTGCGCTTCGCTCCCGTAGGCCATGATCGCGCCGATCGCGCCCATGTTCGCCTCGACCGTGATGCGCCCCATGGTCGCGCAGGCCTTCGCCATCTCCTCGATCACGATCACCGCGTCGTGGTACGTGAGGCCCCGTCCGCCGTAGGCCGCGGGCACGGTCATGCCCATGAAGCCCGCCTCGCGCAGCCGCCCGACGTTCTTCCAGGGATAGGCTTCGGTCGCGTCGGTCTCGGCGGCGGTCGGCGCGAACTCGCGCGCGAGCTCGCGCGCCTGCGCCTGCAGGCGCAGCTGCTCTTCGGTGAGGGGATGCATCGGCTTCCTCCGGGAAAGTACCGGAGGAAGCTTAGCGCATGCGGCGCCGCTGCAGCGTACGCGGGCTCAATATCGTCGACCGCCCCCTCACTCCGGCTCCCGTCCCGGCTCGCGCCGGTACGGCTCGCGCAGCTCCACGGGCCGCGCGACGCGCTTGCGCAAGCGCAGGTTGAGGATCTCCACCGCGACCGAGAACGCCATCGCGAAGTAGACGTATCCCTTCGGCACGTGGTGGTCGAAGCCGTCGGCGATGAGGAGGACGCCGATCACGAACAGGAACGAAAGGGCGAGCATCTTGAGGGTCGGATGGTCGCTCACCACGCGCCCGATCGCGCCCGCGAACGCCATCATCAGGATCACCGAGGCGATCACCGCCACGATCATCACCTCGACGTGCTCCACCATCCCGACCGCGGTGATCAGCGAGTCGAGCGAGAACACGATGTCGATGATCGTGATCTGGAGGATCACCGCGCCGAAGGTGGGCCGCACCGCGGACGACTGGGCGCCCTCCTCGCCTTCGAGGAGCTGGTGGATCTCCTTGGTGCTCTTCCACAGCAGGAACAGGCCGCCCGCGATGAGGATCAGGTCGCGGCCCGAGATCTCGTTGCCCGCCAGGGCGAAGAGCGGCTGCGTGAGCCCGATCACCCACGAAAGGACGAAGAGCAGGCCGATGCGCATGAACATGGCGAGGAAGAGCCCGGTGCGCCGGGCGACCTCGCGGCGCGCCTTCGGGAGCTTGTCGACCAGGATCGAGATGAAGATGACGTTGTCGATCCCGAGCACCAGCTCGAGCGCCGTGAGGACGAGAAGGGCGATCCAGTTCTGCGGATCGGCGAGGAGCTCGGTCATGGGGCCTCCAGGAGGGCCGCGAGCTCCACGAGTCCCGCGGCCGAGACATCCACCGGCACGCTCGCGCGGCTCTCGCCGCGCCCCGGCCCCGCCTCGTCGGGCCGCGCGATGAACGCGGTGCGAAGGCCGGCCGCGGCGGCCGCTGCGAGATCGCTCGAATGCGCGGCGACCATCATCGCCTCGCGCGGAGCGCAGTCGAACGCGTCCGCCGCGGCGAGGTACACCGAGGGCTTCGGCTTGTAGTCGCGCGCGAGCTCCGCGCCGAGGATCGCGTCCCACGGAAAGGCGTTGCGCCGCGCGAGGTCGACCATGATGGAGATGTTGCCGTTCGAGCACGGCGCGAGCCGGAAACGGCCGCGCAGGCGCGCGAGCCCCGGCGCGACATCGGGCCACGCGTCCAGCCGGTGCCAGGCGAGGTTGAGCCTCGCGCGCGCCGGCTCGTCCACGCGATCGAGCCCCAGGCGGCCGAGCACGATGTCGAGGTTGCGCCGGTGCAGCAGGTCGAGCTTGCTGAAGGGAATGCGGCCGGCGCGCACCTCCTCCATCGCGGGCTGGTACTCCGCGCGCCAGGCATCGGCGAACGCGGGCCAGTCGGCCTCGACGCCGAGCGGCGAAAGGACCTCGCGCGCCTCGCGCGCCACGCCGCTGCGCCAGTCCACGAGCGTGCCGAACACGTCGAAGAGCAGCGCCCGGATCATGCGCCGGCCGCGGCGGGGATCACCGCGATCGTGCAGCGGGAGATGCACACCGCCCTGCCCTGCTCGTCGGCGATGCGCACCTCCCACACCTGCGTGCGCCGCCCGACGTGCAGCGGCGTCGCGGTCGCGGTCACCACGCCGTCGCGCTTCGCGCGCAGGTGGTTCGCGTTGATCTCGAGCCCCACGACGCGCTCGCTCGACTGGTCGCAGTTGAGCCAGGCGCCGGTCGAGGCGACCGTCTCGGCGAGCGCGACCGTCGCCCCCCCGTGCAGCAGGCCGAACGGCTGGTGCACGCGCGGGCCCACCGCCATGCGGGCGACGACGCGCTCGCGCGTGTGCTCCACGAACTCGATGCCGAGCGTATGGAGGAGCGTCTCCTCCCCTCCTGCGAAAAGGGTCATGCAGCGGCTCCGGTCAGGGAAAGCCGCCATTGTCGCTCAAGCCGCGCTATTTCATCCGCGAAGCGAGCTTCAGCAGGCGCCGTCCGTCCACCGCGAAGACGCCGTTGCCGCGATGGTGGATCTGGCGCGGCTCCTTGCGCGCCGGGTCGATCCACGCCGCGACCACCTCGAGCACGAAGAAGCCGTACGGCTCCACCATGCGGTCGTCGACGACGCGGCACTCGAGGTTCGCGTAGCACTCGGCGACCAGCGGCGGCGCGATGCGCGTGGCCGGGACCGGCGTGAGCGCGAAGCGCGCGAACTTGTCCACCGAGCGCCCGGAGGCGTTCCCGCACTTCACCACCTTCGGCGCGAGCTCCACGGTCGGGATGTTGATGCCGCACTCGCGGGCCGCGACGAGCGAGTCGAAGCTGTAGTTGCGGTTGCTCATCACGCAGCCGACGAGCGGCGGCTCGAACTCGAGCATCGTGAGCCACGACATCGCCATCACGTCGGGCTTGCCGTCGCGCACGGTGGTGACGAGCACCACCGGGCCGGGCTCGATCAGCCCGTACACCTTGCCGCGCGGGTAGGCGCGCTTGCCCGCCACCTTCGCCCGGCGCGCGGCGATCTCGAAGGGCATGATCAGTCCGCGGCCCGCGCGGCGATGGGGACGGCGGCCTCCCGCGAAAGCTCGTTCTTCATGAGCCCCGCCAGGCTCGCGAGCTCCGCGATCAGGCCGTCGACCGCATCGTCGAGCGAGACGATGCCGGACGGTTCCCCGCCGGCCCGGGTGACGAGCAGGCGGCGCACCCCCGCGGCGCGCATGCGGTCGAGCGCCTCGGTGAGCTCCGCGTCCTCCGGGACGCTCGCCACGACCGGCGTCATCACCTTCTCCACGCGGGTGCGGCGCGGGTCCACGCCTTCGGCGAGCCCCTGCACCACGAGGTCGCGGTCGGTGACGATACCCGCCACCTCCTGGCACCCGCTGGAGGAATCGATCACGACGAGCGTCCCCACATGGAACTGGCGCATCGTGCGCGCCGCCTCCTCGATCGTCGAGGAGCGCGGGGTCACGACCACGTTGCGGGTATAGACGCGTTCGACCTTCACGGCTCCATCGTCCACCGCCCGGACCGGGATGGATTGACCCGAATCAACCGGGCGGCGTTCCTGCGGTCGTACGGTGGAAGCCATGAACCGAGAGACCCATCCTTCCGCCGACGTGCGCCGGTTCACGCGGCGCTTCAGCGAGATCGGCATCCACGACGTCCCGCTCGTGGGGGGCAAGAACGCCGCGCTGGGCGAGATGTACCGCGAGCTCGCCCCGCTCGGCATCCCCGTGCCCAACGGGTTCGCCGTGACCGCCCTCGCGTAGCGCGAAGTCCTGGAGCGGGCCGGCGCCTGGGCCGCGCTCGCCACGACGCTCGCGGGCCTCGATGCCGACGACGTCTCCGACCTCGCCGCCCGCTCTGCCCGCGCGCGCGAGATCGTCTACCGGGCGCCGCTTCCGCCCGAGCTCGCGGCCGAGATGCGCGCGGGCTACGCGGAGCTCCGGCAGGAATACGGCGAGGACGTGTCGCTCGCGGTGCGCAGCTCCGCGACCGCCGAGGACCTGCCGAGCGCGAGCTTCGCGGGCCAGCACGAGACCTTCCTCAACGTGCGCGGCGAGGCGATGCTGCTCGACGCCGTGAGCCGCTGCTTCGCGAGCCTCTTCAACGACCGCGCCGTGCGCTACCGCGTCGACCAGGGCTTCGACCACCTCAAGGTGCTGCTCTCGGTCGGCATCATGAAGATGGTCCGCTCGGACCTCGCCGCGAGCGGCGTCTCCTTCTCGCTCGATACCGAAAGCGGCTTCCGCGACGTGGTGTTCACCACCGCCGCCTGGGGGATCGGCGAGAACGTCGTGCAGGGCGCCGTGGACCCCGACGAGTTCTTCGTCTTCAAGCCGGCGCTCGCGCGCGGCAAGCGCGCGGTGCTGCGCCGCACGCTGGGCGCGAAGAAGGTGAAGATGGTCTACGGCGAAGGGGGGCTGCGCCGCGCGACGGTGAACGTGCCCACCTCGCCCGAGGAACGCGCGCGCTACTGCCTCGACGACGAGGAGGTCATGAAGCTCGCCGACTACACGGTCGCGATCGA
>DATIVM010000124.1:0-7027 GCA_035465975.1 Usitatibacter sp. | reverse complement strand
GGCGAACCTCGCGTTCAAGCTCTGCCCGATGCTCACGCAGGGCGCCGTGGAAGCGCTCGACACCGTGGGCTCCGCGGCGCTCAAGCGCCGCTTCCTGCCGAAGATGGTGTCGGGCGAGTGGACCGGCACCATGAACCTCACCGAGCCGCAGGCGGGCAGCGACCTCTCGCTCGTGCGCACGCGCGCGGTCCCGCAGAAGGACGGCACCTACCGGCTCTCCGGCCAGAAGATCTTCATCACGTACGGCGAGCACGACTACACCGAGAACATCGTGCACATGGTGCTCGCGCGCATCGAGGGCGCGCCCGAGGGCGTGAAGGGCATCTCGCTCTTCCTCGTGCCGAAGGTGCTGGTGAACGAGGACGGGACGCTCGGCGCGCGCAACGACGTGAAGTGCGCGTCGATCGAGCACAAGCTCGGCATCCACGCGAGCCCCACCGCGGTGCTCATGTACGGCGAGAAGGACGGCGCGATCGGCTACCTGATGGGCGAGCCGAACCGCGGGCTCGAATACATGTTCATCATGATGAACGCCGCGCGCCTCTCGGTGGGCCTCGAGGGCGTGGCGATCGCCGAGCGCGCCTACCAGCGCGCGCTCGGCTGGTCGCGCGAGCGGCTGCAGGGCAAGCCCATCGGCGGGCAGGGCGGCAGGGCCGCGCCCATTGTCCACCACCCGGACGTGAAGCGGATGCTCCTCACCATGAAGTCGCTCGCCGAGGCGATGCGCGCGCTCGCGTACTGGGTCTCCGCCATGCTCGACCGCGCGCGCCGTTCGCCCGACGAGAAGGAGCGCGAGCGCTGCCAGGCGGTGGTGGACCTGCTCGTGCCGGTCGTGAAGGGCTGGAGCACGGAGACGGGCATCGAGATCGCCTCCCTCGGCATCCAGGTGCACGGCGGCATGGGCTTCATCGAGGAGACCGGCGCCGCGCAGCACCTGCGCGATGCGCGCATCACCACGATCTACGAGGGCACGACGGGCATCCAGGCGAACGACCTGGTGGGGCGCAAGGTCGGGCGCGAGGCGGGGCGCACCGCGCTCGGCGTGATCGCGCAGATGGAAGCGTTCGCGGCCGAGCTCGCCGCGACCCGCAACGTGCACATGAAGGAGATCGCGGACCGGTTCTCCTCGGCCGTGGCGCGCCTCAAGGAGGCGACGCAATGGATCGTCGCGACCTACGGCGCCAACCCGGCCGCGGTCGCCTCCGGCTCGGTGTACTACCTCAAGCTCATGGGCATCGTGTGCGGCGGCTGGATGATGGCGCGCGCGGCGCTGATCGCCTCGCGCGACCTCGAGGCGGGGCACGGGGACCCGGCGTTCCTGCGCGGCAAGGTCCTCACGGCCCGCTTCTACGCGGACCACATCCTGCCGCAATCGCTCGCGCTCGCGATCGTCGCGATGCGCGGCGCGGACAGCGTCCTCGCCGTGGAGGAAGCGCTGCTCTAGCCGGCGGGCGCGCCCGCCGGCCCCCGGCCGTCACGAATTCCCGATGGGATTTCGCAACGTGCCGATGCCCTCGATCTCGGTCTCGAGGAGGTCGCCGGGCTTCATGAATTCCGGCGGCGTGCGCGCGAAGCCCACGCCTTCCGGCGTTCCCGTGGAGATGACGTCGCCCGGCTCGAGCGTCTGGCCCATCGACAGGTCCACGATGAGGCGCGGCAGCTTGAAGTAGAGGAATCTGGTGTTCGAATCCTGCTTCGTCACGCCGTTCACGCGGCAGGTCACGCGCAGGTTGGTGGGGTCGATGGAATCGGCGGTGACGATCCACGGGCCCATCGGGCAGGTGCCGTCGAGGCTCTTGCCCTTGTGCCACTGGCCCCCGTGGCGGCGCTGGAGATCGCGCCACGTGACGTCGTTGATCACGGTGTAGCCGAACACGTGGCGCATCGCGTCCGCCTCGCCGATGTCCTTGCCCGCCGTCCCGATGATCATGCCGAGCTCCACCTCCCAGTCGAGCGAGGTGGAGATCCTCGCGTCGAAGGGAATCGTGTCGAAGGGGCCGGTCACCGCGGTGGTGGCCTTGCTGAAGAACACCGGCCACTTGGGAAGCTCGCGGTTGTCCTGCAGCTTCTTCGCCCCCTCCTCGAAGTGCTCGAGGTAGTTCCAGCCCACGCAGAACACGTTCTTCGCGGGGCGCGGGATGGGCGCGTTGAGCTTCACGTCGGCGAGCGCGATGGTCGCGGCCGGCGGCTTCTTCTCGAGGTCGCGCAGGCGCGAGAGCATGCTCTCGCCGGCGCGGATGATGCCGAGCATCGTGGCGGTGTCCGCGTCGGCGCCGAGCGCCGCGGGAATGTCCACGATGCGCCGGTCGCCGACCACGAGGCCGGGGCGCGGTTCGCCGGAGGGAAGGGGGGAGAACGTGACGAGCTTCATTGTTGCCTCTTCTGGGGTGGATGCGAGGGAAGGTGTGCGAGCGGGTGGCGCGCCGGCTCCCAGCGCGGCGCGAAGAAGCGCTCGATCGTCGCGGGATCGACCTCGGCGAGGCCGGGCGGGTTCCAGCGCGGGCGGTTGTCCTTGTCGATCAGCACGGCGCGGATGCCTTCGAGGAAGTCGCCCTGCTCGAAGCAGCCGTGCACGAGGTCGAGCTCCATGCGCAAGCACTCGGCGAGCGAGAGGTCCCTCGCGCGGCGCAGCGCCTCGAGCGTGACCATGAGCATGGTGGGCGAGCGGCTGCGCAGGACCTGGAGCGTCTGCCCCGCCCACGCGCGGAGCTCGGGCCGGTCCTCGCTCTCCAGCGAGCCGAGGATCGCGGCGACCGTGCGGTGGCCGAAGTGGCGGTCGATCACGGGGCGCTGGCGCTCGAGCCCGGGCGGGGCGAGGCCGCTTCCGACGTTCAGGTCCGCGAGCCCGCAGTAGATCGCATCGGCCGCGCCGATCGCGACGCCGGTGAGGCCGAGGTAGGTGCCCAGCTCGCCCGGCACGCGCGAGAGGAACCAGCTTCCGCCCACGTCGGGAAAGAGCCCGATGGCGGTCTCCGGCATCGCCATGCGCGTGCGATCGCCGACGATGCGAAGCTGCGCGCCCTGGCCGATCCCCATCCCGCCGCCCATCACGATGCCGTCCATCACCGCGACGATCGCCTTGGGATACGTGTGGATGCGGAAGTCGAGGGCGTACTCGAAGGCGAAGTATTCGTGGTGCGGATCGCGTCCGGAGCGGTAGCCGTCATAAAGCGCGCGGATGTCGCCCCCGGCGCAGAACGCCTTCCCGCCCGCGCCGCGCAGCACGATGGTGTGCACGCGCTCGTCTTGCTCCCACGCGTCGAGGCGCTCGGCGAGCCCCTGCAGCATGCCGAAGGAGAGGGCGTTGTGGACCTGCGGGCGGTTGAGGGTGACGGTCGCGACGCTCCCGCGCAGCTCGACGAGCAGCTCGTCGCCCGCTGCGGGCGCCGGCTCGCGCACGGCACTCAATCGTTCTTCCACTCGGGCTTGCGCTTCTCGAGGAATGCGCGCACGCCTTCCGCCTGGTCGCCGTGGTCGAAGAGGTCGACGAAGCGCTCGCGCTCCAGCGCGAGCCCGGCGCGCAGCGGCACGCCGTCGCGGGCGTTGTGGATGAGGGACTTGCAGTACTCGAGGGCGCGCGGCGAGAGCGCGGCGACGCGTTCCGCCATGGCGCTCGCCGCCGCGAGCGCGCCGCCCTTCGGCACCACTTCCTGCACGAGGCCGATGCGCAGCGCCGTGGCCGCATCCACGCGCTCGTTGGTGAGGATCATGCGCTTCGCCCACCCTTCGCCCACCAGCCAGGGCAGGAGCTGCGTGCCGCATCCCGCGGGCAGGAGCCCGACGGAAGGCTCGGGCAACCCCATCTGCGCGTGCTCCTCGGCGATGCGGATGTCGCAGGACAGGGCGCACTCGAGGCCGCCGCCCATGGCGTAGCCGTTGATCGCGGCGATCGTCACGAAGCGTGCGCCCATCAGCGCGCCGAACGCCGCGCCGAAGCGCGAGATGAATTGCCGCGCGAGCGCCTTGTCGCCCTGGAAGCTCTTGAGGTCCGCGCCCGCGGAGAAGAACTTCGCGCCCGCGCCCGTGAGGACCGCCGCGTACACGGAGCGGTCCGCGTCGAGGCGGCGCACGAGCGACTCGAGCGCGTCGAGGCCCTCGGGGGTCCAGGTGTTCGCCGGCGGGTTGGCGACGGTGACGAAGGCGGTATGGCCCTCGATGCGGTGCTCGATCATTTCGGCTCGAGGTATTGCAGGATCACGCTCGAGAAGTCCTTCTCGCCGTGGCCCGCGGAGGAATGCTTCTGGTAGATCTGCTGGGCGAGGGCCCCGAGGAGGATCGGCTGGCGCGCGGCCTTCGCGGCATCGGCGGCGAGCCCGAGGTCCTTGAGCATGAGGTCCGCGCCGAAGCCCCCGGAATAGCCGCGCGAGGCGGGCGCGTTCTCGAGGACGCCCGGATAGGGGTTGTACGTGTCGGAGCTCCAGCAGCGCCCGCTCGAGGTGTTCACGATCGCCGCGAACACCTTCGGGTCCATGCCGAGCTTCGCGGCGAGCGTCATGCCCTCGGCCGTGGCGATCATCTCGATCGCGAGCATGAGGTTGTTGCAGATCTTCGCCGCCTGCCCGTTTCCCGACGGACCGCAGTGCACGATGTTGCGGCCCATGCATTGCAGGAGCGGCTTCGCCGCCTCGAAATCGCGCGCCTCGCCGCCCACCATGAACGTGAGCGTGGCCGCTTCCGCCCCCGCCACGCCGCCCGAGACCGGGGCGTCGACCATCGCGCAGCCCTTGGCCTTCGCGTCCATCGCCACCTCGCGCGCGGTGATGGGATCGATGGTCGAGCAGTCGACGAGGAGCGTGCCGGCCGCCACCTGGGCGAGGATGCCGCCTTCGCCCTGGTAGACCGCGCGCACGTTGGGCGAGGAGGGCAGCATGGTGACGAAGCAGTCCACGCCGCGCGCGCATTCCGCGGCGCTCTCGCCGGCCCGGCCGCCCGCCCCGACCAGGGCGCGCACGCGCGCCGGCGCCTGGTCGTAGACCTTCACCTCGTGCCCGTTGCGCAGGAGGTTGCGGCACATGGGATCGCCCATGTGCCCGAGGCCCACGAAGCCGATCTTCACTTCAGCGAGATCGTCGTGTGGATGCCCGGCGCGACCGTCGCGTCGTCGAACCAGCGCGCGGTGACCGTCTTCACCGAGGTGTAGAACTGGATCGCCTGCTTGCCGTAGGGGCCGAGGTCGCCGAGCCGCGAGCCGCGCGAGCCGGTGAAGCTGAAATAGGGCACCGGCACCGGGATCGGCAGGTTGATGCCCACCTGGCCCACGTCGATCTCGTTCTGGAACTTGCGTGCGGCGGCGCCGGACTGCGTGAAGATGCCCGTGCCGTTGCCGTAGGGATTGCGGTTGACGACCTCGATCGCCTCGTCGAGGGTGTCCACTGCCATGAGGCAGAGCACCGGGCCGAAGATCTCGGTGGTGTAGATCTTGTGCTGCGGCTTCACGCCGGAGAAGACCGTGGGGCCCACGAAGTTGCCGTCCGGGTAGCCCGGCACCTTGATGCCGCGGCCGTCGAGCTCGAGCTTCGCGCCCTCGCGCGCGCCCTGCTCGATGAGGCTCTCCACCCGCGCCTTCGCCTGCCTCGAGATGAGGGGGCCCAGGTCCGCGCCCTCCTCGGTGCCGACGCTCACCTTGAGCGTCTTCGCCTTGGCGACGATGTCCGGGATCCAGCTCCTCGCTTCTCCCACGAGGACGCCGACGCTCACCGCCATGCAGCGCTGGCCCGCGGCGCCGAACCCCGCGCCGACCAGGGCATTGAGCGACTGCTCCTTGTTCGCGTCGGGCATGAGCACCGCGTGGTTCTTCGCGCCCATCATGGATTGCGCGCGCTTGCCGTGGTGGCTCGCGAGCTTGTAGACGTGCTCGCCCACCGCGCAGGAGCCCACGAAGGAGACCGCCCTCACCTCCGGGTGCGTGCAGAGCGCGTCCACCGCCTCCTTGCCGCCGTGCACGACGTTCAGCACCCCGGGCGGAATGCCCGCCTCGAGCGCGAGCTCCGCGAGCACCATCGTGGTCATGGGATCCTGCTCCGAGGGCTTCAGCACGAAGGTATTGCCGCACACGATCGCCATCGGGAACATCCAGAGCGGGATCATCGCGGGGAAGTTGAACGGCGTGATGCCGGCGCACACGCCGAGCGGCTGGCGCAGGAAGTACGTGTCGACGTTGCCCGCCACGTTCTCCGCGAATTCGCCCAGGGTGAGCGTGCCGATGGAGCACGCGTGCTCGACCACCTCGAGGCCGCGGAACACATCGCCCTCGGCGTCGGGCAGCGTCTTGCCCTGCTCGCGGGTGAGCACCGCGGCGACCTTCTTCATGTCGCGCCGGATCACCTCCTGCAGCTTCAGCATGATGCGCGCGCGCGCGGCGATCGGCGTGTTGCGCCAGGTCCTGAAGGCCTGCGCCGCGGACTTGACCGCGCGGTCCACCTCGTCCGGCCCGCACATCGGCACGCGGGCGAGGACTTCCTGCGTCGCCGGGTTCACCACGTCGCGCCATTCGCGCGCGCTCGATTCGACGAACTGGCCGTCGAGCAGCAGTTTCACCGTCGGGGCGGTGCTCGATTTCGGCTGGGGATTGGCTGCCATGGGAAGCTCCTGGATGGGCGGGACTGCGATGCAAATTATAATCTGCCGGCCCGATTCCCGAGGACCGACCCCTCCATGGCCCGCAATACGCAAGTCGCAGCAGACCCGAATGCGCCGCCCGTCACGCAGATCCTCGCGAAATTCGTCGCCACCCATCCCTCCAGGGGCTGGAGCGACGCCGTGGACCACGAGGGCGTCAGGACCTTCCTCAACTGGGTGGGGTGCGCCGTGGGCGCGGCGCGCCACGAGGCCGCGGAAGCGGCGCTGGGCGCGGTGCGCATGCTGCAGCCCGCGCCGCAGTCCACCATCCTCGGCCGCGAGGAGAAGGTCGACATGGCGAGCGCCGCCCTGGTGAACGGCATCACCTCCCACACCTTCGATTTCGACGACACGCACCTCAGGACCGTGATCCACCCCGCCGGGCCGGTGGCCTCCGCGCTCCTCGCGG
>DATIVM010000123.1:0-8964 GCA_035465975.1 Usitatibacter sp. | reverse complement strand
CTCGTGCCCGAGGAGGGCGCGTTCGTCGTGCAGGCGCTCCTCGAGGGCGAGTGGCGCGAGCTCTACGTCTTCGAGCGCCACGTCCAGCAGCTCGCCGACTACGAGGTGAGCAACTGGTACCTCGCGAACCATCCGCAGTCGCAGTTCGTGACCGGGATCGTCGCGGCGCGCGCCGAGCCGGGATTGCGCCACGCCCTGCGCAACGCGCGCTACGCGATCCATCACCGCGACGGGAGGACGGAGCGGCGCACGCTCGCGAGCGTCGAGGAGATCCGGCGCGTGCTCGAGGACCGGATGCGCATCCCCCTGCCGGACCATCCGGCGCTCGACGCGCGGCTCGGGAAGATGCTGCGCGAGGCGCGCTAGCCGCCCGCTTCCCGGGGGATTTGCGGTGGAGATCGAAGCCGTGGGCGACTTCGAATGATTCACAAAGGGAGATCCGCATGGTCGTGACCGTGTTCCGCTCGCGCTTGAAGCCGGGCGCGAAGGAGGAGTACGTGCAGTGGGCCGAGCGCATGGCCGCCATCGCTCGCACCATGCCGGGATACGTTTCGCACAAGGGCTTCTGGGCCGACGACGGGGAGCGCGTGACCATCGTCGAGTTCCGCGACGAGGAATCGCAGCGCGCCTGGGCCCTGGAGGCCCGCCACGTGGAGGCGAAGAAGAAGGGACGCGCCGACTTCTACGAGGAGTACAAGGTGCAGGTGTGCGCCGTGGTGCGCGAGTCCGCTTTCAGGGCGAAGGAATGACCATGGCGAAGCTGTCCGCCTGCAAGGTCGCGCTGATGCACGTGGCGCCCGTGTTCCTCGACACGCCGGCGACCGTGGAGAAGGCCTGCGCGCTGATCGCGGAGGCGGCGCGCAATGGCGCGCGGCTCGTCGCCTTCGCCGAGACCTACGTCTCGTACTTCCCGGTGTGGTGCGCGCTGCGGGCGCCGATCTACAACCACGAGTTCTTCCGGGCGGCGGCGGCGGGCGCGATCCGCGTGAAGGGCCCGGAGATGGACGCGATCCGGTCGGCGGCGCGCAAGGCGGGCGTCGTGGTGTCGCTCGGGTTCAACGAGGGAACGGAGGCGAGCGTCGGCTGCATCTGGAACTCCAACGTGCTGATCGGGGCCGACGGGGCGATCCTCAACCACCACCGCAAGCTCGTGCCGACCTTCTGGGAGAAGCTGGTGTGGGCCAACGGCGACGGGGCGGGGCTGCGCGTGTGCGAGACGGAGCTCGGCCGCATCGGGATGCTGATCTGCGGCGAGAACACCAACCCGCTCGCGCGCTTCACGCTGATCGCCCAGGGCGAGCAGGTGCACATCGCCAACTTCCCGCCGGTCTGGCCCGCGAAGGACCCGCGCGAGTCGGGCCGCTACGATCTCGCGAGCGCGACGCGCATCCGGTGCGGGGCGCACTCGGTCGAGGGCAAGCTCTTCAACCTCGTGGTCTCGAGCTTCATGGACCGGCGCATGCGCGACGCGCTCGCGAAGGGCGACGCGGAGATCGCCCGGATCCTCGACGATTCCCCGCGCGGCGTCTCGATGGTCCTCGGTCCCGACGGCGAGCCCGTCTCCGCCATCGCGGCCGACGAGGAGCGCATCCTCTACGCCGACATCGACCTCGCGCGCTGCGTGGAGCTCAAGCAGATCCACGACCTCGCCGGCTACTACAACCGCTTCGACGTCTTCAAGCTGACCGTGGATCGCAGCGCAAACCGCCCGGTGTGCTTCGAGGACGGGGCGCCGCTGCCCGAGGCCGATCGCGAGGAAGCGGCCGCCGTCGCCGCGGACGCCTGAGCCGGCGGCGGGGGCGGGGCGGCGCCCGCCCGTGCACGGGGATTGACCCCGCTCAACACGGCCTCCTCCCCGGCGACATTATCGTGGTCGTTCGAGGGTTTCGCGGCCCCGGCCGCAGGAGGCGATCATGGCAACCGCAGGGCAGATCGTCCGGGCGAAGCGCAGCCCCGTGACGTACACGATCGGTCCGGAGGAGTCGGTCTACGAAGCGCTCCGGCTCATGGCGGAGAAGAACATCGGCGGCCTGGTGGTGATGGAGGGCGGCACGATCGTCGGGATGTTCACCGAGCGCGACTACGCGCGGAAGGTCGTGCTCCAGTCGCGCACCTCCCGGGAAACCCGCGTCGCGGACGTGATGGCCTCGCCCGTCGTGTGCGTGGGCCCGCACAAGACGAACGAGGAATGCATGGGCCTGATGACCGCCAAGCGCGTGCGGCACCTGCCGGTGGTGGAGGGCGGCCGGCTGGTCGGCATCGTCTCCATCGGCGACCTCGTGAAGGACATCATCGCCGAGCAGCGCTTCACCATCGAGCAGCTCGAGCACTACATCGCCTCGTAGCCGGCGCGCGTCAGCGCAAGAGCAGGGCGGCGAGCACCAGCACGACGGCCAGGAACACCACCCACGCGACCCAGTTCCAGGTCCGCGGGTCGTGCAGCACGAAGCTCGACTCGATCTCCTCGAGCATCGTCTCCTCGTGGGGCGCGGTCGCCGCGGCGGGCGCGAGCTGGCGCTCGAAGCTCGCGAAGAAGTCGTCGGCGAGCTTGAGCGCCGCGGAATCGATGAGGCGGCTGCCCACCTGCGCGATCTTGCCTCCCACCTGCGCCGCGACGGCGTAGGCGAGCCGCGTGGAGGCGCCCTCGTCGGCGAGCGTCACCTGCGCGCTTCCCTTGGCGAACCCCGCCGCGCCCCCCTCGCCATCGAAGCGCAGCGTGTAGCGCTCCGGCGCGACGATGTCCTCCACGCGTAGCCGGCCGCGGAACTTCGCGCGCACGGGCCCCAGCGCCGTGGCGATCTGCACGCGGTACTCGTTATCGCCGGTGCGCTCCATGGCTTCGCACCCCGGAATCGCGGCGCGCAGCCGCTCGGGGTCGTTCAGCGCCTCCCATGCCGCGGCGCGGTCGACGGGGAGGAGGCGCTCGCCCTTGAGCTCCATGGTCAGCGCGCGAGCGAGGCGCCGAGGCCGCGCAGCGATTCGAGGTTGTGCATGGGAATGAACCGGTCGACGTGGGGAAGCATCGAGGCGATGCCCGAGGCGCGGGGCTCGAACCCCTCGTAGCGCAGCAGCGGGTTCAGCCACACGAGGCGCCGGCAGGAGCGGTGCAGCCGGTCCATCTCCGCCGCCAGTCCCGCGGCATCGTCGCGGTCGAGGCCGTCGGTGACCAGCAGCACGCAGGCGTTCTGCCCGAGGAGCCGGCGCGCCCAGCGGAAGTTGAACTCGCGCAGGCACGCCCCGATGCGCGTGCCCCCCGCCCAGTCGTGCACCGCCGCGCCCACCTTGGCGAGCGCCTCGTCCACGTCGCGGTCGCGCAGCGGGCGCGTGACGTGGGTGAGCCGGGTGCCGAACACGAAGGTGGAGACCCGCTCCCGGTCGCGGGTGAGCGCGTGCAGGAAATGCAGGAACATGCGCGTGTAGCGATGCATCGATCCCGAGATGTCGCACAGCACCACGAGGGGCGGCGGGCGCAGGCGCCGCTCGCGCCGCGCGAGCGTGCCGATCTCGCCGCCGCGCCGCGCCATGAGGCGCATCGTCGCCGCGAGGTCCACGGCATGGCCGCGGCGCGAAGGCGCATAGCGCCGGGTGCGCGCCTCGGGAACCGGGAGCCGCAGGTTCGACACCATGCGCCGCGCGGCCGCCCATTCCTCGCTCGTCATGCGCTCGAAGTCCATGGTGCGCAGGCGCTCTCCCGCCGAGAAGGTGAGCGTCGCGTCGACCGTCACCTCGGGGGGCGCCTGCCTTTCGCGCGGCCGCGCCTCGCGCGCCGGATAAAGCGCCTGCGCGAGGCGGCCGCCCGATTCGTCGCGCGGCGTGCGCCCCTGCACCTTGGGCAGCAGCAGCGCGCGCACCTTCTCCTCGATCGCGGGATCGCGCCAGAAGCGCTCGAACGCCTCGTCGAAGAGCGGCTGCTGCTCGTGGCGCGTGACGAAGAGCGCGGCGAGCGTGTCGTGCCAGTCCTCGCGCCGCGCGAGGCCCGACTCCGGGAGCACGCGCACCGCGTCCATCACCTTGTCCGTGCCGATGGGGACGCCGGCGGTTCGAAGCACGCCCGCGAAATGCACCACGTTCGCGGCGAGGCGCCCGGTGCGTTGCGGAAGGGCGAAGGCGGTGAGCGGGATCATGCGGCGGCGCGCGCCTTCGCCTCCTCGAGGAGGGAAGCGATCTCCTCGCGCGGCAGGCGCGAGAGGTCGTCCTGGTACTTGAGGAGCGCGCCCAGCGTGTCGCTCACCGTCTGCGGATCGAGCGTGATCGCGTCGAGCAGCAGGAGGGAGCGCGTCCAGTCGATGGTCTCGGCCACCCCCGGCGCCTTGTAGAGGTCCATCGCCCGCAGGCGCTGCACGAACGCGACCACCTCGCGCGAAAGGCCCTCCGCCGCGCCGGGCGCCTTGCGGCGCAGGATCTCCAGCTCCCGCTCCGCGCTCGGGTAGTCGACCCAGTGGTACAGGCAGCGGCGCTTCACCGCGTCGTGGATCTCGCGCGTGCGGTTCGAGGTGATGACGACGATGGGCGCTCGCTCGGCGCGGACCGGTCCCAGCTCGGGAATCGTCACCTGGAAGTCGGATAGCACCTCGAGCAGGTACGCCTCGAACGGCTCGTCGGCGCGGTCCAGCTCGTCGATGAGCAGCACCGGCGGCTCGCCCCCGCGCGGCGTCTCGAGCGCGCGCAGGACCGGGCGCTTCACGAGGTACTCGGCGGAAAAGAGGTCGCGCTCGAGCGTTCCTTCGCGCGCGCGGCCCGAGGCCTCCGCGAGCCGGATCGCGACCATCTGGCGCTGCACGTTCCACTCGTAGACCGCGCTCGAGACGTCGAGTCCTTCGTAGCACTGCAGCCGGATCAGCTCCCGCCCGAGGGCCGCCGCGAGCGCCTTGGCGAGCTCGGTCTTGCCCACGCCCGCCTCGCCCTCGAGGAAGAGGGGCCGGCCGAGGCGCAGCGCGAGGAAGACCGTCGTCGCGAGGCGGCGCTCGGCGACGTAGTCCGCGGAGGCGAGCAGCGCCTGCGCGCTCTCGATCGAGGGGATGGGGCCGGGCTCCGCTTCCATGACCGAAATTGGAGTCCGGCCCCGCGATGCCGTCAAGCCGCGGCGACCGCGCGCCGCGCGAGCACCGTCACGAGGTTCGCGCGGTACTCGGCGCTCGCGTGAAGGTCCGTCTGCAGGTCGGCCGCGGGCACCGCGACCGACTCGATCGCCTTCGCCGACCAGTCGCGCGCGAGCGCCTGCTCCATGGCCTTCACGCGGAACACGCCGCGCGACCCGGCGCCGGTCACCGCGACGCGCGGCCCCTGCGCCGCCTGCGCGACGAACACGCCGACCAGCGCGAAGCGCGAGGCGGGATTGCGGAACTTCTCGTACGCGGCCTTCTTCGGCACCGGGAACGTGACCGAGACGATGAGCTCGCCGGGCGCGAGCGCGGTCTCGAAGAGCCCCTTGAAGAAGTCGTCGGCGGCGATCTGGCGCTGGTTCGTGTTCACCGTCGCGCCGAGGCCGAGCACGGCCGCCGGATAGTCGGCCGCGGGATCGTCGTTCGCGAGCGAGCCGCCCAGCGTGCCGCGGTTGCGCACCTGGCGGTCGCCGATGCCGCCGGCGAGCGCCGCGAGGGCCGGGATGCGCGCGCCGACCTCGAGCGAGGCCGCGACCTCGGCGTGCGTGGTGGTCGCGCCGATGGTGAGCAGCGCGCCGTTGCCCTCCACCTTGATGCCGCGCAGCTCCGGGACGCGGCCGAGGTCGATCAGCTCGCCGGGCGCGGCGAGGCCGAGCTTCATGGCAGCGAGCAGGGACTGGCCGCCCGCGAGGTAGCGGCCCTCGGCGTTCGCGGCCGCCGCGCCGGTCGCCTTCGCGACGGTCGTGGGTTCGGAATAGCCGAATGCTTGCATGGTCAGCTCCTCTTCTGTCCGGCGCGCAGGGTGCGCCACACGCGTTCGGACGTCGCGGGCATCTCGACGTCCTTCGCGCCGGTGGCGTCGCAGATCGCGTTGATCACCGCGGCGGGGGCGCCGATGGCGCCGGCCTCGCCGCATCCCTTCACGCCCAGCGGGTTGTGGGTGCAGGGCGTCACGCGCGTGTCCACCTTGAAGGAGGGAAGGTCGGCGGCGCGCGGCATGGCGTAGTCCATGTAGGAGCCGGTGAGCAGCTGGCCCGACTCGCGGTCGTACACGCAGCCTTCGAGGAGCGCCTGGCCGATGCCCTGCGCGAGGCCGCCGTGCACCTGCCCCTCGACGATCATCGGGTTGATGATGTTGCCGAAGTCGTCGCACGCGCTGAAGGAGACGATCCGGGTCTCGCCGGTCTCCGGGTCGATCTCCACCTCGCAGATGTGGGTGCCCGCGGGATAGGTGAAGTTGGTGGGGTCGTAGAACGCGGTCTCGTCGAGCCCCGGCTCGAGCTTGTCGAGCGGATAGTTGTGCGGCACGTACGCGGTGAGCGCCACCTGCGCGAAGGGCACGTTCTTGTCCGTCCCCTTCACCGTGAACTTGCCGTCCCTGAACTCGACGTCGGCGTCGCTCACCTCCATCAGGTGCGCGGCGATCTTGCGGCCCTTCGCGACCACCTTGTCCACCGCCTTCATGATCGCGGTGCCGCCCACCGCGATGGAGCGCGAGCCGTAGGTGCCCATGCCGAAGGGTATGCGGCCGGTGTCGCCGTGCACGACGTCCACGTCGTCCACCGCGATGCCGAGCCGGTCCGCGACCACCTGCGCGAAGGTGGTCTCGTGGCCCTGCCCGTGGCTGTGGGAGCCGGTGAAGACCGTCACCTTGCCCGTGGGATGCACGCGCACCTCGCCCGCCTCGAAGAGGCCGGCGCGCGCGCCGAGCGACCCCGCGACGTTCGAGGGCGCGAGGCCGCAGGCCTCGATGTACGACGACCAGCCCAGCCCCCGCAGCTTGCCGCGCTTCGCGGCTTCCTCCTTGCGCTTCGGGAATCCGGCGACGTCCGCGAGCTTCATGGCGCCGTCAAGGCACGCTTCATAGTCGCCCGTGTCGTAGGTGAGGGCGACCGGGGTGGCATACGGAAACTTGCGGATGAAGTTCCGTCGCCGGATCTCGTCCTGCGCGATCGCCATCTCGCGCGCGGCCGTGGCGACCAGGCGCTCGACGACGTAGGTCGCCTCGGGCCGGCCGGCGCCGCGGTAGGCGTCCACCGGCGCGGTGTTCGTGAACACCGCCGTCACCTCGCAGTGGATCGCGGGGGTCGTGTACTGGCCGGCGAGCAGCGTCGCGTAGAGGATGGTCGGGATGCAGGAGGCGAACGTGGAGAGGTACGCGCCCATCGCGGCGGTGGTCTTCACGCGCATCGCGAGGAACTTGCCGTCCTTGTCGAGCGCGAGCTCCGCCTTCGTCACGTGGTCGCGCCCGTGCGCGTCGGCCTGGAAGG
The DNA here is from genome assembly GCA_035465975.1 of Usitatibacter sp. Lineage (GTDB taxonomy): Bacteria > Pseudomonadota > Gammaproteobacteria > Burkholderiales > Usitatibacteraceae > Usitatibacter. The sequence goes on along the minus strand of DATIVM010000123.1, from coordinate 1,592 downwards.
ACTCGCTGCGCTCGGCGGTCCACTTGATCGGCCGGTTCACGAGCTTCGCGGCCCAGACGCAGACCGTCTCCTCGGCGTAGAGGTAGATCTTCGAGCCGAAGCCGCCGCCCACGTCGGGCGCGATCACGCGCACCTTGTGCTCGGGCAGGCCCAGCACGAAGGCCGTCATCAGCAGGCGCTCGACGTGCGGGTTCTGGTTCGCGACGTAGAGCGTGTAGGAATCGTCGGCGCGCGCGTACGCGGCGTTGCAGGCGCGCGGCTCGATCGCGTTCGGGATGAGCCGGTTGTTGACGAACTCGAGCGTCGTCACGTGCGCCGCCTTCGCGAAGGCCGCGTCCACCGCCGCCTTGTCGCCCAGCGCCCACACGTAGCACACGTTGTCGGGCGCCTCGTCGTGCACGGCGGGAGCGCCCTTGCGCAGCGCGTCGCGCACGTCCACCACGGCCGGCAGCGGCTCGTAATCCACTTCCACGAGCTGCGCCGCCTCCTTCGCCTGGTCGTACGTCTCGGCGACCACGATCGCCACCGGATCCCCGACGTAGCGCACCTTGCCCTGCGCGAGGATCGGGTGCTTGGGCTCCTTCATCGGCTTGCCGTCGACGCCGGTGATGAGCCAGCCGCACGGAAGCCCCCCGACCGCGGGCGGGATGTCGGCCCCGGTGTACACGGCGAGGACGCCCGGCGAGCGCTTCGCGGTGTCGGTGCGGATCGAGCGCAGGCGCGCGTGGGCGTGCGGCGAGCGCACGAAGCACGCGTAGCTCTGGTGGGGCAGGGTGACGTCGTCGGTGTACTGGCCGCTGCCGGTGAGGAAGCGCAGGTCCTCCTTGCGCTCGATGCGCGCGCCGATGGGCCCCGACGGTTGCGTCGCGCGCTCGCGCGCGGGGGTGCTCGACTTCTCGCGAACGGTGGTGTCGGTCATGGTCCGCTCCTCAGGCAGTCGTCATCTCCGCGAGGCCTTCCTGCACGGCCTTCACGATGTTGTGGTACCCGGTGCAGCGGCAAAAGTTACCGTCGAGCGCTTCGCGGATCTGGGCCTCGGTCGGCTGCTTGTGCTGCGTCGCGAGCCCGACCGCCGAGAGCACCATGCCCGGCGTGCAGAAGCCGCACTGCAGGCCGTGGTGCTTGCGGAACGCGGCCTGCATCGGGTGGAGGTTGCCGTCGCGCGCGAGGCCCTCGATGGTGGTGACCGTGGCGCCCTGCGCCTGGATGGCGAGCATGTTGCAGCTCTTCACCGGCTTGCCGTCGACGAGGACGGTGCATGCGCCGCACTGCGCGGTGTCGCAGCCCACGTGCGTGCCGGTGAGCTGCAGGGGGCCGCGCAGGAACTCGACGAGCAGGGTGCGCGGCTCGATCTCGACGGAGACGGGCTGGCCGTTCACCGTCAGGGAAACGGGGATCTTCATCGACACTCCTCCTGGCGATTGAGGAACAGCGAAGGAAATCGCGCGCGGGCGACTGAAGGCTCGCGGACGAAATCACTCTACTCCAAAAAGGACCGGCGCAAGGCCAGGCGGCCGGCGGCTCAGGGGCGGGGAAGCGCCCGCACGATCACGGCGAACTCGCCCGGCTCCTCGCGGACCTGGCTCACCCGG
>DATIVM010000122.1:0-2926 GCA_035465975.1 Usitatibacter sp. | reverse complement strand
TTCCGGGTCCGCGGCAGCGGCTCGATCAAGCGTTACTCGGCGGGCAAGCGCCACATCCTCACCAAGCGCACCACCAAGAACAAGCGTCAGCTTCGCGGCGCCACGGGGGTCGATGCGACCAACCTCGGCCACGTGAAGGCGATGCTTCCGTACGCATAAGGAGCCGCCATGCCTCGCGTCAAACGTGGAGTGACGGCGCGCGCGCGCCACAAGAAGGTCCTCGACCAGGCCAAGGGCTACCGGGGACGCCGCAAGAACGTCTACCGCATCGCGAAGGAAGCGGTGATGAAGGCGGGCCAGTACGCCTACCGCGACCGCCGCAACAAGAAGCGCGAGTTCCGCGCGCTGTGGATCACCCGCATCAACGCCGGCGCCCGGGAAGCGGGCGTGTCGTACAGCCAGTTCATGGCTGGCCTCAAGAAGGCGGGCATCGACATGGACCGCAAGGTCCTCGCCGACCTCGCCGTGTTCGACAAGGCCGCGTTCGGCAGGATCGTCGAGCAGGCCAAGGCGAGCCTCGCGGCCTGACGGGACGGAAAAAGGACAAGGGGCTCGCAAGAGCCCCTTTTTGTTTTCGATGCAAGAGCTCGAACCCCTCATCGGCGAAGCCGCCACCGCGATCCGCTCGACGCGCAGCGTCGCCGAGCTCGAGCAGGCCAAGGCGCGCTTCCTCGGCAGGTCCGGCACGCTCACGGAGCTCCTGAAGGGCCTCGGCAGGCTCTCCGCCGAGGAGCGCCCGAAGGCGGGAGCGGCGATCAACCGCGCGAAGGCCGAGGTCGAGGCGCTCGTGAAGGAGCAGCTCGAGGCGCTGCGCGCGCGCGAGCTCGATGCGCGTCTCGCCGCCGAATCGATCGACGTGACGCTGCCCGGCCGGCGCCAGGGGCCCGGCGGGCTGCACCCGATCGCCCGCGTGCAGGAGCAGGTGGAGCGGCTCTTCGCGACGATGGGCTTCTCGGTGGCCGACGGGCCGGAGATCGAGAACGACTACTACAACTTCACGGCGCTGCGGATGTTCCCGGACCACCCGTCGCGCTCCATGCAGGACACCTTCTACATCGCCGGGTCCGAGAACGTGCTGCGCACCCAGACCTCGCCCGTGCAGGTGCGCTTCATGGAATCGCACCAGCCGCCGATCCGCATCATCTGCCCCGGCCGCGTGTACCGGTGCGACCACGACGCCACGCACTCGCCGATGTTCCACCAGGTCGAGGCCCTGTGGGTCGACGAGGGGATCAGCCTCGCGGACCTCAAGGGCACCATCACGCAGTTCTGCCGCGCGTTCTTCGAGCGCGACGACCTCGCGATCCGCTTCCGCCCGTCGTACTTCCCGTTCGTCGAGCCGGGCGTCGAGATCGACATGGAGTGGTCGCGGCGGGGATCCCCGACGCCTCGGGGCGATTCGGATTCCGGCGAGGTGACCTACCTCGAGATCGCGGGGGCGGGCGTCGTGCACCCCGACGTGCTGCGCAACGGCGGCATCGATCCCGAGCGCTTCTCCGGCTTCGCGTTCGGCATGGGCCTCGACCGCCTCGCGATGCTCAAGTACGGCGTGGACGACCTGCGGCTCTTCTTCGAGAACGACCTCAAGTTCCTCTCGCAATTCCGATGAAAGTCTCCGTCTCGTGGCTCAGGGAACTCGTCGACCTCGACATGGGCGTCGAGGCGCTGGCGCACACGCTCACCATGGGCGGCCTCGAGGTGGAGGAGGTGACGCCCGTCGCGGCGGCGTTCTCCGGCATCGTGGTCGGGCACGTGAAGAGCGTCTCGCCCCATCCCGACGCGGACAAGCTGCGCGTGGCCGAAGTGGACGCGGGCACCGGCGAGCTGCTGCAGATCGTGTGCGGCGCGCCGAACGTCGCCGCGGGCCAGAAGGTGCCCTGCGCCCTCGTGGGAGCGAAGCTTCCGGCGGCCGGCGGCGGGCCGGGCATGGAGATCCGCAAGGCGAAGCTGCGCGGCGTCGAATCGCGCGGCATGCTCTGCTCCGCGCGGGAGCTGGGCCTTTCCTCCGACCATTCGGGGCTGCTGGTGCTCGACGAGGAGGCACCCGTCGGACGCGACGTGCGCGAGGTGCTCGCGCTCGACGACGTCTACCTGACGCTCAAGCTCACGCCCAACCGCGGCGATTGCCTCTCGATGTTCGGCGTGGCGCGCGATGCGGGCGCGCTCACGGGACGGCCGGTGTCGCTGCCCGCGGCGAATCCGGTGCCCACGACCCTCGACGATGCGCGGGCCGTGAAGATCAGCGAGCCGAAGTCGTGCGGGCACTATTTCGGCCGGGTGGTGCGCGGCATCGACCCGAAGGCGCGCACGCCGCGGTGGATGGTGCGCCGCATCGAGCGCGCGGGGCTGCGCGCGATCAGCCCGCTCGTGGACATCACGAACTACGTGATGCTGGAGCGCGGGCAGCCGATGCACGCCTTCGACCACGCGAAGCTCGCCGGCCCGATCGACGTGCGCTTCATGAGGCCCGGCGAGCGCATCAAGCTCCTCAACGAGCGGGAGGTCGAGTACCGGCCGAACCTGCTCGCGATCACCGACCCGTCGGGGCCGGTCGCGCTCGCGGGCGTGATGGGCGGCTTCGATACGATGGTGGGCGCCGAGACGACGGACGTCTTCTTCGAGGCCGCGTACTTCGCCCCCGAGATCGTGCAGGGCAAGACGCGCGAGCTTGCGCTCACGAGCGACGCGGCGCACCGCTTCGAGCGCGGCGTCGACCCCGCCGCCGCCGGCGCCGCGCTGGAGCGCGCGGTCGCGCTCACGCTCGAGATCTGCGGCGGCGAGGCCGGCCCCGTCACGCACGCGCAGGGCGATCTGCCGGCGCGCGCGCCGGTGCGCGTGCGCCCGCTGCGGGTGCGCGGCCTCCTCGGCTACTTCGTCGCCGACGACGAGATGCACGCGATCCTCACGCGCCTCTCGTGCATCCCGG
>DATIVM010000121.1:0-3062 GCA_035465975.1 Usitatibacter sp. | reverse complement strand
TGCTCGAAGAGGAGCGTGCCGCCGGGGATGAGGTGCGCGCGTGCGCCGGAGACGATCGCGCGGATCGAGTCGAGCCCGTCGGCGCTTCCGTCGGTGAGGGCCGATGCGGGCTCGAAGCGCAGGTCGCCCTGGGCGAGGTGCGCGTCGCCGGCGGCCACGTAGGGAGGGTTCGCGACGACGAGGTCGAAGCGGCGGCCCGGAACCGCGCCGTACCACGATCCGCGCGCGAGCTCGATGCGATCCGCGCAGCCGTGGCGTTCGGCGTTCGCGCGCGCCACGTCGAGCGCCGCGGCGCTCGCGTCGGTCGCGACGATCGCGAGGTCCGGGCGCTCGCAGGCGAGGGTGACGGCGATCGCGCCGCTGCCGGTGCCGAGGTCGAGGACCGACGGGTTCCCGTCGGCGCGGGAATGGCGCAATGCCTCGAGCGCGGACTCGACGAGCGTCTCGGTCTCGGGCCGCGGGATCAGCACGTCGGGTCCCACGGAGAACTCGCGGCCGTAGAACTCGCGCGAGCCGACGAGGTAGGCGACCGGCTGGCCGAGCGCGCGCCGGGCGACCAGCGTATCGAGCTGCGCGTCCTGCGTCTCGGTGAGGACGTGCATGGGGTTCGCGGCGAGCCAGGCGCGGTTCACGCCGAGCAGGTGCGCGAAGAGCACGCGCGCGTCGACGCGGTCGATGCACAGGGCCGCTTCGTCGAGCGCGGCGCGGAGCGTGCGGCGCATCTCAGGCGCCCCGGCCGAGGCTCGCGAGCTGCTCGGCCTGGTGCTCGCGCGCGAGCGCCGAGGTGAGCTCGTCGAGGTCGCCGTCCATGATCGAGTCGAGCCGGTGCAGCGTGAGGTTGATGCGGTGGTCGGTCACGCGCCCCTGCGGGAAGTTGTAGGTGCGGATGCGGTCGGAGCGGTCGCCGGTGCCGATGAGGCTCTTCCTCTCGGAGGCCTCCTTCGCCTGCTGCTCGCGCATCTGGCGGTCCTTGAGGCGCGCGGCGAGCACGCGCCACGCCTGCTCGCGGTTCTTGTGCTGGCTCCTCGCGTCCTGGCACTCCACCACGATCCCCGTGGGCAGGTGCGTGAGGCGCACCGCCGAATCGGTCTTGTTCACGTGCTGGCCGCCCGCGCCGCTCGCGCGGAAGGTGTCCACGCGCACGTCGGCGGGATTGATCTGCACGTCGGAGGCGTCGTCCGCCTCGGGCATCACGGCGACGGTCGCCGCGGAGGTGTGGATGCGGCCCTGGGTCTCGGTCGCGGGCACGCGCTGCACGCGATGGCCGCCGGACTCGAACTTGAGCCGGGAGTACGCGCCGCGCCCCACGATGCGCGCGATGACCTCCTTGTAGCCGCCCGCCTCGCCGGGGCTCTCCGACACCACCTCGACCTGCCAGCGGTTGCGCTCGGCGAAGCGCGAGTACATGCGGAAGAGGTCGCCCGCGAAGAGCGCGCTCTCGTCGCCGCCGGTGCCGGCGCGGATCTCCAGGAACAGGTTCTTCTCGTCGTTCGGGTCGCGCGGCAGGAGCATCCGCTCGAGGTCGGACTCGAGGGACGCGAGGCAATCGCGCGCGGTGCGCATCTCCTCCTCGGCGAACTCGCGCATCGCCGGGTCCTTCACCATCTCGACCGCGGCGGCGAGGTCCCCCTCGGCCTTGCGCCAGGCGACGTAGGCCTCCACGACGGGAAAGATCTCGGCGCGCTCCTGGGAGAGCTTGCGGAAGTCCTCGATGTCGTCCACGACGCCCGGGTCGGAAAGCCGCGCGTCGATCTCCTTCAGCCGCGATTCGAGGCTCGCGAGCCGGGCGGCGATCGATTCCTTCATGCCTCTTTCGCCGGTCTCGCCTCGTCGGCCTCGGGGAAGAGGATGCGCACGGCTTCGGCGAGCGCTTCGCGCTCGCTCTCCTTCGCGCGCGAGAGCGCCTGCGTGGGGTGGTGCAGGAACTTGTTGGCGAGGCCCTTGGCGAGGGCCTCCAGCACCGCCTGGGGATCCTCGCCGCGGGCGAGGCGCGCCCGGGCCTTCGCGAGCTCGACCTCGCGGTACTCGTCGGCGCGCCGGCGCAGCTCGACGATGGCGGGCACCGCGGCCCGGGCGCCCTGCCACTCGCGGAACGCCGCCACCTGGCGATCCACGATCGCCTCGGCCTCGGCGACCGCGGACTTCCGCGCCTCGGCGCCCTCCTGCACGATCTTGCCGAGGTCGTCGATCGAGTAGAGGAACACGTCCTCCAGCTCGTCCACCTCGGTCTCGACGTCGCGCGGCACGGCGAAGTCGACGATGAACATCGGCCGGCGCTTGCGCGCCTTGAGCGCGCTCTCGATGAGGCCCTTGCCGAGGATCGGCAGCGAGGAAGCGGTGGCCGTGATCACGACGTCGAACTCGTGGACGCGGGAGGGCAGCTCCGCGAGCGCGATCGCCTGCCCGCCGAAACGCTCGGCGAAGGCCTCGCCGCGCGCGACCGTCCGGTTCGCCACCACGATCGTGTGCGGGCGCTGGGCCACGAAATAGGTCGCCGCGAGCTCCACCATCTCGCCCACGCCGATGAGCAGCAGCCGCGTGCGCGACAGATCGCCGAAGAGGTTCTGCGCGAGCTTGAGCGCCGCGGCCGCCATCGAGATCGACTGGGCGCCCAGGGCGGTCTCGGTGCGCACCTGCTTCGCGACGGAGAACGTGGTCTGGAAGAGCCGCGAGAGGTGGGTGCCGAGCGTGCCGACGTTCTCGGCCGTGCGCACCGACTGCTTCACCTGGCCCAGGATCTGCGGCTCGCCGAGCACCATGGAATCGAGCCCCGCGGCGACCCGGAACGCGTGGCGCACGGCCTCCGACTCGCGGTGCGCATAAAGGTGGGAGGCGATCGCGAGCCCCGACCGCGCCGCGGCCTGCTCCAGCCAGGCGCGCACCGGCGCCTCGTCCTCCGCGCGGCAGTAGACCTCCGTGCGGTTGCAGGTGGAGACCAGCACCGCCTCCGAGACGCCGGGCTGCGAGGCGAGCTCCCCGAGCGCCTCGGCCTGGGCCTCCTGCGGGAAGGCGAGCTTCTCGCGCACTTCCAGGGGTGCGGTCCGGTGGTTGAGTCCGAGGAC
>DATIVM010000120.1:0-5500 GCA_035465975.1 Usitatibacter sp. | reverse complement strand
GAAGCCCGGCGCCTTCACCGCGCAGGTGCGCAGCACCCCGCGCAGCACGTTCACCACGAGGGTCGCGAGCGCCTCGCCCTCGACGTCCTCGGCGACGATGAGCAGCGGCTTGCCGGCCTTCGCCACCAGCTCGAGCACCGGCAGCAGCTCGTTGAGCGTCGAGATCTTGCGGTCGTGCACCAGGACCAGCGCGTCCTCGAGCATCGTGCGCTGCTTGTCGGCGTTGATGAAATAGGGCGAGAGGTAGCCGCGGTCGAACTGCATGCCCTCGGTCACCTCGAGCTCGCTCGCGAGCCCCGAGCCGTCCTCGACGGTGATGACGCCTTCCTTACCGACCTTCTCCATGGCGTTGGCGACGATCGCGCCGATGGCGCGGTCGGAGTTCGCCGAGATGGTGGCGACCTGCTCGATCTCGGTGCGCGTGGCGCAGGGCTTCGCCATCGCCTTGAGCTCGGCCACCAGCGCCTCCACCGCGACGTCGATGCCGCGCTTGAGGTCCATCGGGTTCATGCCCGCGGCGACGTGCTTCATGCCCTCGACCACGAGGCCGTACGCGAGGAGGGTGGCGGTGGTGGTGCCGTCGCCCGCGACGTCGGCGGTCTTCGCCGCGACCTCGCGCACCATCTGCGCGCCCATGTTCTCGAGCGGATCGGCGAGCTCCACCTCGCGCGCGACGACCACTCCGGAGTTGATGACGGTGGGCGCGCCGAACGCGCGCTGCAGGACCACGGTGCGCGCCTTGGGCCCGAGCGTGCCGCGCACCGCGTGGGCGAGCTGGGCGACGCCGGACACGATGCGCGCGCGGGCGTCCTCCTGGAAGACGATCTGCTTGGCGGTCATGCTCCCTCCGGGGCGGAATGCGGCCGCTTCTACTGTAGGGCCGCCGTCGCGCGGCCCATTGACGGGAGGCAACCCGCCGTCAGCCCGCGCCCCTCCATGCCAGCCATGCGTTGGCCGCGTAGGCGGCGCAAAGCGCGGCGCCCACCGCCCGGCGCGGCCCGAGGAGCGCGAGGCCGCTCATCACGAGCCCCGAGGCGATGCTGCGGGCGTGGTCGGCGGACACGAACGCGAACAGCGGTCCCGGCGCGAAGAACAGGTCGTCCACGGCGACGATCGCCATGTCGAAGAGGTTGCTGCCGAGCAGGTTGCCGACGGCGAGCTCGGGCCGGCCGATCCGGACCGCGGCGCCGGTCACCGCAAGCTCCGGAAGCGAGGTCGCGGCCGCCACGAGCAAGGTGCCGACCGCCGAATCGGTCCAGCCCATGAGCACCGCGAGGTGTCGCGCGACGAACGGCAAGGCGCTCGCCGCGGCACCGACGGCGATCGCGGCGGCCCCGAAGCGCACGAAGGGCGACATCGCCTGCCCGCGCGGCGCGGACGCCGCGGCCGGCCGGGCGCCGCGCGCGTAGAGATGGCGCATGGCGACCGCGTAGAGCAAGAGGAGAAGCAGTGAATGCAGGCTCACCGCGCCGACGCTCGGGGTGCCGTTCATCCCCAGTGCGACACCGGCAATGGCGAGCAGGCCGATGCCGTACGCAGCCGAAAGCGCCGCGGACCGGGTGTCTCGGCCGGTCGCCGCACGCGGCATGCCGCCGCCCGAGAGGTACACGCCGCCGAGGAGCGCGAGATTGAAGACCACGCTGCCCAGCGCGTCGCCCATGGCGATGTCGGGCGCTTGCGCGAGCCGCACGGACGAAAGCCCCGTCACCAGCTCGGGCAACGAGGTCGCGACGGCGAGCAGGACCAGCCCGATCCAGGTGCGCGTGAGGCCCGTGGTCTCGGCGATCTCGTCGGCCAGCCGGCACAGCGCCGTGCCGCCGACCGCGATCGCGGCCGCGCAGCCGAGGAACGCGCCCCATGCCAGCACCGCGGCGGACACGGATCGCGCCCCGCTACTTCACCAGCGTGACCGGCACCTTCGCCAGATGGACGACCTTGTTCGCCACCGAGCCCACCAGGAGCATGGTCGTCGCGCCGCGTCCGCGGGTTCCCATGACGATCGAGCCGCACTTCAGCCGGCGGGCGGCGCGCACGATGGTGGGCGCGATTTCTCCCCACAGCACGTGCGTCTCGCAGGGCACGCGCGCGCGCCGCACGCGGCGCAGCGCCTCGGCGAGCACATCGTTCGCCCGCTGCACCATCAGCTGGCGATGCTCGCGGGTGATGTAGGCCGGGACCATCCCGTAATCGTCGATCGGCGGGATCACCCTGAGCAGGTGGATGGTCGCGCCGCGGCTTTTCGCCTCGGCAATGGCGCGCTCCAGCGCCCGCAGCGCGAATTCGGATCCGTCCATCGGAACCAGCACGTTGTCACCCATGGGTCCTCCCCGAGCGGGGTTGTCTGACGCGGCTCACCGGGGAAAGACGCACCGGGCGCATGGCGGCGTTCATCGCGTTCCCCGTCTGCTCACGGAGTCATTCTGCGGCGCCGCGGCAAACGGCGCTTGATCGCGCGCAACCCTCGCGCCACGCCCGAGCCGGATCGGCCCTGCGGCCCGATCCGGCTCATCCGTCGCGTGCTACTTCTTGAGCCAGTCGCAGCCCGGGCCGGGGCCCGCGCCGCGCAGCGACTTGCCCTTCTCCCTGGCGCGCTCCTCCATCAGCTTGTGGTGCTCGACCATGTAGGCGTGGCACTCGTCGTAGCTCTGGAAGCCGCGCATCTTCGCCTGGTGCTCGGCGCGCTCCTGCTTCGTCATCATCGACCAGCCGGGCGTGGTGGTGTCGTTGAACCGCGGGCCGGGGCCCTTGCCCGGCCCGGGGCCGGGTCCATAGGGTTGCGCGAGGGCGGCGAGGGCGAACGAGGCGGCGGCGATGCCGGTCGCGAGCGCGAGCTTTCTCATGGCGATCTCCTTTTCCGGGTGGGGGGGCGGCTCCCGCCGGGCGCTTGCGCAGCAGGAGGTAGTACAGCACCGGGATCACGACGAGCGTGAGGAGCGTGGAGACGAGGATCCCGAAGATGAGCGAGATGGCGAGGCCGTTGAAGATCGGGTCGTCGAGGATGAAGCCGGCGCCGATCATCGCCGCGAGCGCGGTGAGGGCGATCGGCTTCGCGCGCGCGGCGGCCGACTGCAGGATCGCCTGCTCGAGCGCGACCCCCTCGAGGACGCGCTGGTTCACGAAGTCGACGAGCAGGATGGAGTTCCTCACGATGATCCCCGCGAGCGCGATCATCCCGATCATCGAGGTGGCGGTGAACTGTGCGCCGAGCAGCGCATGCCCGGGCATCACCCCGATCACGGTGAGCGGGATGGGCGCCATGATGATGAGCGGCACCACGTAAGAGCGGAACTGCGCCACGACCAGGAGGTAGATGAGGATCAGGCCGACGCCGTAGGCGATGCCCATGTCGCGGAAGGTCTCGTAGGTCACCTGCCATTCGCCGTCCCATTTGACCGCGTAGGCGCGGTATGGATCCGAGGGCTGGCGGATGAAATACTCCGCGATCCGGCTGCCGGTCTCGCCGGAGAAGATTCGCGAGCGCGCCGAGAAGAGGCCGTAGAGCGGGCTGTCGAGCTTGCCCGCCTCGTCGGCGACCACGTAGACCACCGGCAGCAGGTCCTTGTGGTAGATGGGCCGGTCGCGATCGTCGTTCACCACGCGCACCAGCTCCGAAAGCGGCACCAGCGAGCCGTCGGGCGCGCGCAGCGTGAGCTTGAGGAGCTCCGCGAGGTCGCCGCGCTGCTCCGGCGGGAGCACCACGCGCACCGGCACCTCGTACTTGCTCGCGCCGTCGTGGATCGGCGCCACGTCGGCGCCGTTCAGCGCCATGCGCATGGTCTCGGCCACGTCGCGGCGCGACACGCCGAGGAGGGCGGCCTTCGCCTGGTCCACGCGCAGGCGCATGCGCGGCGCGGGATCCTCCACCGTGTCGTCGAGCGCGACGATGTCCGGCGTCGCGGCGAGCGCGGCGCGCACGTGCTCGGCGGCGCGGATGCGCCCGGCCTCGTCCGGGCCGTACACCTCGGCGACGATCGGCGAGAGCACCGGCGGGCCCGGCGGCACCTCGACCACCTTCACCTTCGCGTCCCAGCGCTTGCCGATCTCCTCGAGCGCGGGCCGCACCCCCTGCGCGATCTCGTGGCTCTTGCGATGGCGCTCGGACTTGTCCACGAGGTTCACCTGCAGGTCGCCCTGCTCCGGCAGGCTGCGCAGCGCGTACTGCCGCACCAGGCCGTTGAAGTTGATCGGCGAGGCGGCGCCCGCATAGGCCTGGTAGTCGGTCACCTCGGCGACGGTGGAAAGCTTCGCGCCCATCTCGTGCAGCGCCGCGGCGGTCACCTCGACCGGCGTTCCCGCGGGCATGTCCACCACCACCTGGAACTCGCTCTTGTTGTCGAAGGGCAGCATCTTGAGGACGACGAGCTTCACGGCCACGAGCCCCACCGACAGCACGATGAGGCCGCCCACCCCGAGCGCGAGGCGCCGGCGGTTGCGCGCGGCCTTCTCGGCGGCGACGAAGGGCGTGAGCACGCGCGTGAAGACGCGCTGGAGCTTCGCGTCGAGCGCCGAGGCCTGCGTGTGCCCGTGCGCCGCGAGGAGCTTCAACGCGAGCCACGGCGTGACGGTGAACGCGACCGCGAGCGAGATCAGCATGCCGAGGCTCGCGTTGATCGGGATCGGGCTCATGTACGGGCCCATGAGGCCCGTCACGAAGGCCATCGGCAGCAGCGCCGCGATGACGGTGAGGGTCGCGAGAATCGTGGGCCCCCCCACCTCGTCCACCGCGTCGGGAATGATGCCGTGCAGCGGCCCCTCCTCCATCGCGCGCCGGCGGTGGATGTTCTCCACCACCACGATCGCGTCGTCCACCAGGATGCCGATGGAGAAGATGAGCGCGAAGAGCGACACGCGGTTGAGGGTGAAGCCCCACGCCCACGAGGCGAAGAGGGTGGTGGCGAGCGTGAGCACCACCGCCGCGCCCACGATCACCGCCTCGCGCCGGCCGAGCGCCGCGAACACCAGCACCACCACCGAGAAGGTCGCGAAGATGAGCTTCTCGATGAGCTTCATCGCCTTGTCGTTCGCGGTCTTGCCGTAGTCGCGCGTCACGACCGCGTGCACGTCGGCGGGGATCACCGTGCCGTGCAGCTCGTCGACGCGTCGGATCACGCGCTCGGCGACGTCCACCGCGTTCTCGCCCGGCTTCTTGGTCACCTGGATCGTCACGGCGGGGCGCTCGCCGGGCATGGTGATGCCTTTCTCCGCGGCGGCGGGACCGGTGCCGGTCCACACGTATTTCACCGGCTGGTCGGGCCCGTCCACGACGTCGGCGACGTCGCCCAGGTACACCGGGCGCCGTTCGACCGCTCCCACCACGAGCGAGCGCACGTCGGCGGCGCTCTCGAGGTAGTTGCCGGTCTCCACCACGATCTCGCGGTTGCCGCGCACGATCGCGCCCGAGGGCAGCGCCACGCTCGAGAGCTGCAGGGCGTTGCGCACGTCCAGCGGCGAGACGCCGCTCGCGTTCATGCGGTCGGCGTCGAGCAGCACCCGCACCGCG
>DATIVM010000119.1:0-1924 GCA_035465975.1 Usitatibacter sp. | reverse complement strand
CCGCGCCCGCGAAAGGGCGCGTGCCGTCCTGAAGGGCGCGTGCCGTCCTGAAGGGCGCGCGTCCGTAAACGGACATTTCCTTGACGCATGTCCAGATCTGGAAGTAGCATGGGACCATGGCGACCCGTACCTCCGCCGCGGCCGCCGCGGCCGCCGCGGTCCCGGCGGCCATCGACCTCGGCACCCGCGAATCCGCGCAGGCCCTGCTGCGCACCTTCTTCCGCATCGCCGAAGCCTGGAAGCTCACGCCGCGCGAGAGCATGACGCTGCTCGGCCTGCGCTCGCGCTCCACGTACCACGTGTGGAAGGAGGGGCGCGCCGGGGCTCTCTCGCGCGACACCCTCGAGCGCATCTCGTACGTCCTCGGCATCTGGAAAGCGCTGCAGATCCTGCTCGCCACGGACGAGGCGGCGGACGCCTGGATCCGCAAGCCCAACTCGGCGCCGCCCTTCGGCGGCCGCAGCGCGCTCGACCGGATGATGTCGGGCAACGTCGCGGACCTCTACGAGGTACGCCGCTACCTGGACGCGCAACGCGGGTGAGCCGCATCGCCCGCGTGCGCTGGGCGCGGAGCTTCCGCCTGGTGCCGAGCCGTTTCCCGCCCGTCGGCCTCTTCGACCGCGTCGCGCGCCCCGAGGACCTCGAAGTGGCGTTCGCCGCGGAGGCGCTCACCAACGATCGCCTGCGCGAGGAAGCGGGCGACCTGCGCCTCGTGCCGCCCGGGGAGCGCGTCGCCGGCCCGGGGACCACGCCCGTCATGGCGGCGTTCACGCACCTGAATCCCGAGGGCAGCCGCTTCTCCGACGGGACGTACGGCGTCTATTACGCGGCGCGCGAGATGGAGACCGCGATCGCGGAGCGCGCGCACCACACGGCGCGTTTCCTCGCGCGCACCCGCGAGCCGCCGGGCGAGCTCGACATGCGCACCTACCTCGCGAGGATCGACGCGGAGATGGTGGACCTGCGCGGCTACGGCCGCCGTCGCCGCGCCGACCTCATGGCGCCCGACGACTATGCCGCCTCGCAGGCCTTCGGCCGCGCGCGCCGGGAAGAAGGCGCGAACGGCATCGTGTACGACAGCGTGCGCCGCGCGGGCGGGCAATGCGTCGGCGTGTTCCGCCCGCGGCTGGTGCGCGACTGCATGCAGGGACCGCACATCTGCCTGGTGTGGAACGGGCGCGCCGTCACCGGCTGGTACGAGAAGAGCGGCGTGCGGAACGTGTCGGGGACGCGGTAGCAGGCGACCGGCGGGCGCGTCGCCGGGCTCGAGCACGGCGCGCATCGAACCGGTACTTCATGGACCGCCTTGCGTCCCCACGCCGGCATCGGCGCCTGCATCGAGCGCCTGCCACAGCCCGAGCAGCGCGCCCACCGCATCCGCGATGACCGCGATCCGCGCCACGCCCGACACCTCGAAGGGGCGGACGACGATCCGCCCGCCGAGAGCGGCCGCGCGGCGCGCGGCGTCGTCCGCGTCGGCCACGCGGACATAGGGCATCCAGTGCGAGGACGCACCGCGCTCCAGCTCCGCGCGCCGCAACGGGTAGAGCGAGCCGACGTCGTGCCCGTCGAGGCGAAGGCGGATGAAATGGCCACCGTTCGCCGCCTGCTCGCTCGAGCGCCAGCCGAACATCCGCTCGTAGAAGACCTTGGCGACCTGCGCATCGGAAGCGGCCAGGTCGATCCAGCAGAACCGGCCGACCGGCGTTTCCATCGGGCGCGCTCCTGAATGGGCATGGGATGACGTGCATTGTCGCGGAAAGACGGCCCGCGCATTGGTGGCGCCAGTGCCATGTACGGGCGGGGATCGCGCCATCCGGACCGCGCGATTCCTTTGCGGGCCCGCAAGCCGGGTCCCGCGAGCGCCGGGAGAATGGAGGCATCGCGGCGCAAGCCGCCCGGGAAAGGCGCGGACCTCGTGTAG
>DATIVM010000118.1:0-4624 GCA_035465975.1 Usitatibacter sp. | reverse complement strand
CGCGTCTTCCTCACCAGCTCCACGTCCACGAGCATCCAGCGCGGGTTCTCGCGAGTCGCCTTGGGGTCGAAGTACTTGCTCTTGCGGTCGAACTGCGTCTCGTCGGGATGCGGCGCGCTCGCGACGCGCGCGATGCCGGCGATGCCGGGCACGGGGCAGCTCGAATGGTAGAAGAGCACGCCGTCGCCGACCTTCATCGCGTCGCGCATGAAATTGCGTGCCTGGTAATTGCGCACGCCGAACCACGGGGTGCGCTTCTTCGGGGCGCGGGCGAGGTCGTCGATCGAGAACTCGTCCGGCTCGGATTTCATGAGCCAGTAGGCGGGAGCGGGCATGGAAAAGGCCGGATACCCTGCGGTGTTCGCCCGGGCCGCACTCTCGAACCCAAGGGTTCAAGGCGGTCACCTGCCGAGCGCCGCAGGTACGTCCGACGTGGGACGCGCACAAAAGCGCTCTTGGCGGGCGTCCTGGCTAACAAGCTTATCGGTTCAAAGGATGTAAGCCCGGACGAACACCGCAGAAAACCCGGCCCCTCGCTGCAGCGGCCCTGCGGCCGCTAGAAGAGATTTTCCTGGTCGGCGGCGAGCGCCGATTCCACGGTTTCCTGCATCGCCTCGATTCTACCGCGGAACGCGCTCGCATCGAAGCTCGCGGCGTTCGGGCGGTTCGACAGGAGCTCGTGGGCGATGTTCAACGCCGCCATGATCGCGATGCGCTCGTTGCCCACCACCTTGCCGGTGTCGCGGACCTCGCGCAGCTTCCGGTTGAGGTAGTCGACCGAGGCGAGGAGCTGCTTCTCCTCGCCCTCCGGGCAGGCCACGCGGAACTCGCGGCCCAGGAGGCTGATCGTAATGGCGCCCTTCTCGCGCGCCTTCGCTTCGCTCATGTCTCGGTCTCGGGAATCTGCTTGAGCAGCGCCTCGATGCGCGTGCGCGCCGCGGCGAGCTTCTCGGCGAGGCGCGAGCTCTCGTCCGTGCGCGCGGCAAGCTGCTGCCGCAGCTCGCGGTTCTCCGCGCGCAACGCATTGAGCCGCTGGACCAATTGCGCCAGCTTCTGCTCGAGCCCGGCCAGTTCCGAGTCCATGGCTCCACGGTATTGGAAAAAGCATGGCGCGTCAATCAGTAACGCCGCATTTTGAAAGTCGTTTCGAGCGACAGGGAATGTAGCTGGCGTATGATTCGGGCTGCGAACGGATGCACGGGAAGCCGGTGAGAGGCCGGCGCTGCCCCCGCAACGGTATGCGAGGCGCGGGATCGCCAATCGCCACTGCGGCGCGAGCCGTGGGAAGGCGGCGGTCCCCAGGCTCGCGAGCCCGGAGACCGGTCCGTCGTGGTGGAAACACCCGGCACAACAGCAACAAGGCTTGCGGGGACGCTCGCCGACCGATCGAAGGACCGCCATGAAATCGTTGCGCATCGCGGGGCTCGCGAGCCTCGCCGCGCTGGGAGCCCACGCCCAGGCAGGCCCCATCGCCTCCACGCCGCTGCAGCTCGAATCCCTCGTCGTCACCGCCACGCGGAGCCTGCAACCGGAGCCGTCGCTCCGCGATACCGTCGTGATCACGCGCCAGGAGCTGGAGGACGCCGGCCCGATCTCGCTCGGCGAGCTGCTCGAGCGGCGCGCGGGTGTGGAGCTGCGGGCGACGGGCGGCCCCGGGCAGCCCGAGAGCGTCTTCATCCGCGGCGCCGGTCCCGCCCAGACGCTGGTGCTGATCGACGGGCTGCGCGCGAGCTCCTCCACCGCGGGCACCACCGCCATCGAGGCGATCCCGCTCGAGATGATCGAGCGGATCGAGGTCGTGAAGGGTCCCCTCTCGAGCCTCTACGGCTCGGAAGCGGCGGGCGGCGTGATCCAGGTCTTCACGCGCGGCAAGGACGTGCCGAACCTCTTCGCCTCCGCCGGATACGGCTCGAACCGCGATCGCCGCGCCGCAGCGGGCCTCGCCACCTCCGACGGCAGCACCCTGCTCTCGCTCTCCGCCGGCGCGCGCAGGATCGATGCGCCGAGCGCCACCAACGAGCGCTCGCCGAGCTTCTTCCCGGACCGCGACCCGCACGAGAACGCGTGGGCGGCGCTGCACGCCTCCCACCGCCTGTGGACCGGCGAGACGCTCGCGCTCGAGGCCTTCGGCTCGCGCTCGCGCACGTTCTTCGACGCCGGCGCGGCGCCCGACGGCTCCAACCCGAACGACCGCGCCGAGCAGACGCTGGCCGGCGTGCGCTTCAGCTCCTCCACGAAGTTCACCGAATGGTGGGCGAGCCGCCTGAGCGTCGGCGAGGGCCGCGACCGGCTCGAGTACACCGGGCAGTTCGCCTCGGTCTTCGAGACGCGCACCGACCAGGCCACTTGGATCAACGAGCTGCCCTTCGAGGGCGGCGCGCTCCTCCTCGGCCTGGAGACCGTGCGCGAGTCGGTGCGGCCCGACCGCAGCCTCGATCCGGCGACCGGCGAGGAGACCGTGCTCTTCACGCGCGACCACCGCGACACGAACTCCGGCTTCGCGGCGCTCTCCCGCACCTTCCAGGGCCAGCGCGTCGAGGCGAGCGTGCGGCACGATCGCGAGGACCAGTTCGGCAATCGCAACACCGGGAGCGTGAGCTACGGCTTCGACTGGCCGCAGCTCGCGCGCATCTCCGCGACGTGGGCGCGCGGGTTCCGGGCGCCTACCTTCAACGACCTCTACGGCCCGTCGTACCCGGGCTTCTACACGCCCAATCCGCTGCTGCAGCCCGAGCGCAGCGCGAGCCGCGAGGCGAGCGTCGCGAGCCTCGCCGCCTCGCGCGTGCAGTGGAAGGTGACCGCGTTCGACAACCGGCTCGACGACCTCATCGTCTTCAGCCCCTCGGCGCAGACCGTGCTCAACGTCGCGCGCGCGCGCATCCGCGGCCTCGAGGCCTCCATCGACGCGAGCTGGCTCGGGCTGCAATGGCACGGCAACGTCACGGCGCAGCGCCCGCGCGACGAGGAGACCGGCCGCCGCCTGCAGAGCCGCGCCGGGCGCTTCGGCACCCTCGAGGCGAGCCGCGCCTTCGGCGCGTGGAACGCCGGGCTCTCGGTGTTCGCGAGCGGCGAGCGCTTCGATTCGACCGACGAGGCGCCCGGCTCGCGCCTGCCCGGCTACGCGATCCTCGACGCGCACGTGCGCTACGCGATCGACAAGCACTGGACCGCGGAGCTCAGCGCCGCGAACCTCCTCGACAAGCGCTACGAGGGCGCGGTGGGCTACGACGCGCCGGGGCGCTCGGTGTTCCTGAACGTGCGCTTCGACGCGTATTGAGTCGCCCGGCTGGCATAATGGAGGGTCGCTCCGAGGGCACCGCCCCCCGCATGGAAACCCGGCAGACGATCTCCGAGGACTACCGCCGCCAGCAGCAGGAACTGCACAAGAACCCGCACTACGGCATCGCCTCGATCGCCTACGCCCCGATCGTGAAGCAGCTGCTGCAGCAGCTGGGCGCGCACTCGATCGCCGACTACGGCGCGGGCAAGTGCAACCTCAAGCGCAAGCTCGACGAGCTCGGCGTCACGGGGATCGGGTATTTCCCGTACGACCCGGCCTTCCCCGAGTACGGCACGCCGCGCTCGGCCGATCTCGTTTGTTGCATCGACGTGCTCGAGCACATCGAGCCCGATTACCTCGACAACGTGCTCGGCGACCTGCGCGATATCGTGCGCAAGTACGGCTTCCTCACGATCCACACGGGTCCCGCCATGAAGGTGCTCGCCGACGGGCGCAATGCCCACCTCATCCAGAAACCGCGGTCCTGGTGGCTGCCGATCCTCTCGAAGTATTTCGAGGTGATCCACCTGCAGGGGTCGGCCGGCGGATTCTGGGTGGTGGTGGTCCCCAGGGCCGAAGGCCTCGACCCGCCGAGCCCGGAATCGGCGTGACGGCGATGGCGGTCATCGCGTTCCCACGACGCGCATCTCGCGCGACTCGCCACGAGGGCGCGCGGCGAGCACGAAGCGCCGGGCTGCGTGATCTTCCTGAGCGTGCGCTTCCACGCGTACCGGGGGGCCGCGCGCTTCAGAGGCGCACGTAGTAGCCGCGCGCCGCAAAGCTCGCGCCGAACTTCGCTTCGCGCGGGGCATCATGCGCGAGCAGCCCGTGCGCTTCGGCGAGGTATTCCGCGATCGCTTCCATGGGACCGGGCCCGTGTTGCGGCCGTACGGGATGCCCGTTGACGATGGTGTCTTCGACGACGAGGTAATCGCCCCGGTGCAGGCGAGGCACCCACGCACGCAGCTCCCTCAGGACGTGCGCGCGCGAATGGTCGGAATCGAGGATGAGGAAGACCGGGCCTCGCTCGCGTGGCAGCAGCGCGAACGCCCGCTCCAGTGTCGCGGGATCGGCGCTGTCGCCGACCAGGAAATGCACCCCTTCGCACGCGCAGATCTGGCGGGACTCGCGATCGATATCGATCGAGACGACGGGACCCTTCGCGCGGCGCGCCGCGAGCGTCTCCGCGAAGAACAGCGCCGATCCGCCGTGCCGCGTGCCGCATTCGATGACGTGCTCGATGCGCCGCTCGAAGATGATCTCCTGGTAGTTCCAGATGTCGCTCGGGAGCTTGAGCGTGCGGATGCCGTGCCAGGCCATGTTCTTCCACACGTTGGATTCGTG
>DATIVM010000117.1:0-3536 GCA_035465975.1 Usitatibacter sp. | reverse complement strand
CACGCGCTTCGTGCGCGAGCTGCGCGCGGCCGACGCGCACGGCCGTTTTTACGCGTGCTACCCGCACGTCGACGGCCTGAAGGAGGGCACCTGCATCGACCTGCACTCGAAGCTGATGATCGTCGACGACGAGTGGCTTCGTGTGGGCTCCTCGAACCTCAGCAACCGCTCGATGGGCATGGATTCGGAGTGCGACCTGACGTTCGAGGCGCGCGGCGACGCGCGCATCGGCGCGGCGATCCGCGGCTTCCGCGACGCGCTCGTCGCGGAGCACGCCGGCACCGAGCCGCGGCAGGTGACGGAGGCGATCGCGGCCCACGGCTCGATGTCGGCGGCGATCGCCGCGCTGCCGAAGAACGCCCGGCGCATCGAGACGCTCGAGGCGCCCGAGATCGCGCACGCGCAGCTCAACCTCGTCGCGGTCGCCGACCTCGAGAAGCCGCTCCCGCTCGAGGCGATCGTGCGCGAGTTCGCCCCCGACACCTCGGCGCCGCTGTTGCCCGGCCGGCGCCTGCTCGCGCTCCTGTGCCTGGTCTTCGTCATCCTCGCGCTCGCATGGACCTACACCCCGCTCGCCCGCCTCGTGACGCGCGAGAACGTGCTGGAGTGGGGCCGGGAGTTCGCCGGCCTCGCGTGGGCGCCGCTCATCGTGATCCTCGCCTACACCCCGGCAAGCTACGCGATGTTCCCGCGCTGGTTCATCACCATGATCGCGGTGATCGCCTTCGGTCCCTGGCGGGGGTTCCTCTACGGGCTCTGCGGCAGGGTCATCGCGGCGGTGGTGAGCTACCTGCCGGGCCGCCTCGTGCGCCGCGATACCGTGCGCCGCCTCGCGGGGCCGCGCCTCAACCGCATGAGCGCCGCGCTCTACCATCGCGGCGCGCTCGCGGTGGCGATCGTGCGCTTGCTCCCCATCGCGCCCTTTGTCGTCGTGAACCTGGTGATGGGCGCGATGCGCATTCGCCTCCGCGACTTCGTCCTCGGCTCGCTGGTCGGGATCATCCCCGGGATGCTCGCGGCCACCGTGCTGAGCGAGCAGATCTCGCACCTCCTCGTCGCGCCCTCCGAGATCAACGGCTGGCTCATCGCGATCGCCGTCGCGCTGCTCGTCACGATCGTCTACGTGGGGCAACGGTGGCTCCGGCGCCTCGACCGCGAGACGATCGGCCGCTGACGGGCGCCATGCCGCGGCTGCGGATCGCCACGTACAACATCCACTGCGGCATCGGCCGCGACGGCCGCTTCTCGGAGCGCCGCGTGCTCGACGTGCTGCGCGAGATCGACGCCGACGTGATCGCGCTTCAGGAGGTGGAGTCGCGCGCGAGCGGCATCGACATGCTCGCCTGGCTCGCGAACGAGACGGGCCTCAACGCGGTGTGGGGAATGACGCTCATGCGCGCCGACGGCCACTACGGCAACGGCCTCCTGGTGCGCTCCCCGATCGCGCACGTCGAGCAGCTCGACCTCACGTGGGAGCGGCGCGAGCCGCGCAACGCGATCGCGGCCGACATCGACTGCTCCGGGGAGCTCGTCCGCGTCGTCGCGACCCACCTGGGGCTGCGTCCCGCGGAGCGGCGCTACCAGGTGCAGCGCCTGCTGCCGCTCTTCACCGAGCGGCCCGAGGACCGCGCGGTGCTCGCGGGCGACGTGAACGAGTGGTGGCTGTGGGGCCGGCCGCTGCGCTGGCTGCACGACCACTTCGTCGAGACGCCGCCGCGGCGCACCTTCCCCGCGTGGGCGCCGATGCTCGCCCTCGACCGCCTGTGGGCGCACCCCGGCGAGATGCTGCGGACGGTGAGGGCGCATCGCAGCCGCGCCGCGCGCGCGGCCTCGGACCACCTGCCGCTCGTCGCGACGCTGGAGTGGTGAGCCCGTCGAGCGGCGCGTCGCCGGAGCGCTCGCCGCTCACGCCGACGCCTGGGGAAGGCGCCCGTACCGGTCGTCGAAGCGCACGATGTCGTCCTCGCCCAGGTACGGCCCGCTCTGCACCTCGATGATCACGAGGGGCGCTTCGGTGGCGTTCTCGAGGCGATGCCGATGGCCGGCAGGAATGAAGGTGGACTCGTTCGATCGCACCACCAGCTCGCGCTCGCCGTTGGTCACCTTCGCCGTGCCGTCCACCACCACCCAGTGCTCGCTCCGGTGCCGATGCATCTGCAGGCTCAGGCTCGCGCCGGGCTTCACCTCGATGCGCTTGATCTTGAACCCGGGGCCTTCCTCGATCACCGTGTAGGTGCCCCAGGGGCGGTGCACCGTGCGGTGCAGCCGGTGCGCCTCGTGCCCCTGCTCCTTGAGCTTCGCATAAACGGTGCGCACGTCCTGCGCGCGGTCCTTGCGCGCGACGAGCAGCGCGTCGGCGGTGTCGACGATCACGAGGTCTTCGACGCCCACGGCGCCGACCACGCGATCCTCGGCACGGATGTAGCAGCCGGAAACGTCGTGCAGCACCGCGGTGCCCTCGACCCGGTTGCGCATCGCGTCGGCCGCGCCCAGCTCGGCCACCGCGGCCCACGACCCGATGTCGCTCCAGCCGATGTCGCAGGCGACCACCGAGACCTGCCCGGACTTCTCCATCACCGCGTAGTCGACCGACGTCTCGGGCACGCGCGCGAGGCTTTCCGCGTCGAGCTCCACGCGGCGCGCGCCTTCGATCTCCAGCGTGCGCGAGCGCTCGAGGCAGCGCTCGACTCCCGCGACGATGTCGCCGCAATGGCGCCGCATCTCGCCGAGGATCGCGCCGGCGGTGAAGCAGAACATGCCCGAGTTCCAGAGGAAGCGGCCCGATCCGACGTACTCGCGCGCGACCTCCGCGGAAGGCTTCTCCACGAAGCGCAGCACGTCGCTGCCCGCGGCCTCGATGTAGCCGTAGCCGGTCTCGGGCGACGAGGGGCGGATGCCGAAGGTGACGAGCCGGCCGCGCGCGGCGAGAGCGAGCGCCCGCGCGACCGCATCGCGGAAGGCCTCCATGTCGGAGACCAGATGGTCCGCGGGCAGGACCAGCAGCGCGGTTCCCGCGCCGTGTGTGCGCTCGACGTGGAGCGCGGCCGCCGCCACCGCCGCCGCCGTTCCCCGCGGCGCGGGCTCGAGCAGGTACGAGACCGCGGCCCCGCGCGCGTTCACTTCGCGGAACTCGTCGCGCGTCTGGAAGAAGAGCTCGCCGTTGGTCACCGCGAGCATCTCGCCCGCGTCGGGCAGGCCCGCTCCGCGCAGGAACGCCTTCTGCAGCAGGCTTTGCCCGTCGGCGAGCCGCATGAACGGCTTGGGGTGCAGCGCGCGCGACACGGGCCAGAGCCTCGATCCGGCGCCTCCGCACAGGATGGTGGGAATCAAAAGCATGAGCGCCTTTCAGGCATGCTGGTGGGATCGTGGGATCGGACGTCGAACGGTTCTCGAGCCGTCCCCGCGACCGCCGCGGCGCGACATCACGCGCAAGGCAGAATGATACAATCTTTCATCGACTTATGCCGCAAGCCTCGAGCCATTCCGACGGTGAGGACGCCGTCTCCCTCGCCCCCGGACGCGTGAGCACTCGCGCG
>DATIVM010000116.1:0-8492 GCA_035465975.1 Usitatibacter sp. | reverse complement strand
GATGCTGAGGTCGTAGACGACCTTGCCGTCGCGCACGACCGGCACGTCGACGCTCATCACCGGCCGGCCCAGGACGCCGCCCACGTAGAGGTCCGAGACCACCGGACGGCCCGAGGCGAACACCTTGCGCAGCTGCTCGGGGTTGCCGTGCATCGGCAGGCGCGTCCCCGGCGCGCGCAAGGTATTGAGGAGCTGGCGCCCGTCCTCGCCGCTCAGGACGATGGTGGCGCCGATCCGCTTCGCGACGACCTGCTCGGCCTGCTCGCGGAACGCGGAAAGGTCGCCCATCTGCACCCGCCGCGACGTCGCGAGCACCTCCGCCGCCGCGGTGAGGCTCACGATCTCGCGGTCGATGGCATGCACCATCGCGCGCGCCGTGGCGATGGAATCGCGCTCCAGGCGCTCGCGGTCGTTGCGCTGCTCGGAGACGAGGAGGCCCGCGGCGACCAGCACCGCCGGGGCGATCGCCGCGAGCACGAGCAGCGCCAGGTGGGCGCGGATGGAGAGCGAGCGATGGCCGCTCATCGGTAGTGCACCCGCTTCTCGACCAGCTGGAACTGCACGATGGCGAGGCCCGCGAGGAGCACCAGCAGCACCACCGTGAGCGTGGAGGCGTACGCCGTGTCGAAGAAGCTGAACGCCACCTGGTAGATGTAGTAGAGCAGCAGGTTCGACGCGTTGTCCGGCCCGCCCTTGGTGAGGATGAAGAGGTGGTCGACGAGCTTGAACGAGTTGATGGTGGCGTTCACGAGCACGAAGAGCGTCGTCGGCATGAGGAGCGGGAAGGTGACGCGCCGGAAGAAGTACCAGCGCGAGGCCCCCTCCATCTGCGCCGCCTCCTCGAGCTCGGGCGGCAGCGACTGCAGCGCCGCGAGGTAGAAGATCATGAAGAAGCCCGCCTCCTTCCACACCGTCATCACCGCGAGGCAGGACATCACCGTGCCCGGGTCGCCGAGCCAGTTGTGGCTGGGCGAGCCGAAGAGCGCCGTGAGCTTGTCGAGGAGCCCGATCTGCGGCGTGTAGAAGAAGAGCCAGAGGTTCGCCACCGCGATCATGGGCAGGATCGTGGGCGTGAAGTAGCTCATGCGCACCAGCGCGCGCGCCGGGAGCCTGCCGTTCACCCAGATCGCCATCAGCATCGCGAGCGCGATCGAGGTGGGAATGGTCCCCAGCGCGAACACCAGGTTGTTGCCCAGGACCTTCCAGAAGATCGGGTCCTGGGTGAGCGCGACGTAGTTGCCGAGGCCGACGAAGTGCCGCGGGCGCACCACCGTGCCGGTGGAGAAGAAGCTGTCGTAGAGCGTCGCCGCCGCGGGAAAGTGCGTGAAGCCGACGAGGAGGATGGCTGCCGGGGTCAGCAGCAGCCATCCATAGACGTGCTTCATCGGGGACAGACCCCTTTTTCTCTTAGGCGGAACGCTCGTTCGCTCTTACGGAAACAGGGGTCTGTCCCCATCAACGATAGGGACGGAGCAGCCGGTCCGCTTCCGCTTGCGCGGCCTTGAGCGCGTCGGCGGGCGCCTTCTGTCCGGTGACCGCGGCCTGCACGGCGTCCTCGCAGAGCTTGCGCACGCGGCCCGCCTGGAAGGTCGCGAGCTCGGGCGTGGCGTACTGGAACTGGTCGCGCGCGACCACCGCCTGGGGGAAGCTCGCGGCGTAGGCCTTGAGCTTCGGCGTCTCGTAGGCGTCGGGCCGCGTCGCGACGTAGCCCGTGGCGATGCTCCAGTCGGCCGCGCGCTCGGGCGTCGTCATCCACTTCACGAACTTGAGCGCGGCCTGGCGCTCGGCCGGGCTCGTCTTCTTGAAGAGATAGAAGTTGCCGCCGCCCGTGGGCGAGCCGCGCTGCTTGGAGGCGGGGAGCATCGCGACGCCGAACGGGAACTTCGCGTTGTCCTTCACGGCGGTGAGGTTGCCCGTCGTGTGCCACATCATCGCGGTCTTGCCTTCGGTGAACGCCTGGCGCAGCGTCCCCCATTCCACCGTGCCCTCCGGCATCACCTGGTACTTCGCGCCCAGGTCGCGCCAGAACTGCAGCGCGGCGATCACGTCCGGGTTGTCGTAGTTGGTCTTGTTGCCTTCGCGGTTCATGAGGTCCTGGCCGTTCTGGCGCGCGAACGCCTGGAACATCCAGTACGCGTAGCCGGTGGAAGGAACCTCGACGCCCCAGCGCGTGACGTTGCCTCTCGCGTCCTTCTTCACGAGCTTCTGCGCCATCTCCACCATCTCGTTCCAGGTGGCCGGCGGCTTGTTCGGGTCGAGGCCCGCCTCCTTGAACGCGTCCTTGTTCCAGTAGAGCACGATGGTCGAGCGCTGGAACGGAATGCCGTACACCTTGCCCTTGTACGTGCCGTTCATCATGAGCGCGGGGTAGAACGCCTTGAGCCACGCCTTGTCGTCGGCGGTGGCGGCGACGTCGTCCCACGGCACGATCACGTCCTGCTCGAGGAGCTCGTAGAGGTCGATCGAGAAAAGCACCGAGAGCTGCGCGGGCTGGCCGGCCTTGAGCGCGGCGAGCGCCTTGATGCGCGCGTCGTCGTAGTTGCCCGCGTAGATCGGGTGCACCTTGATGCCGGGGTTTTCCTTCTCGAATTCGGCGGCGAGCCCGTCGATCACCTTGGTGAGCGGACCGCCGACCGCGATCGGGTAGTAGAAAGTGAGCTCGGTATCGGCGCGCGCCGCCTGCGCGAAGAGGCCGATGAGCGCTGCCGTGACGATGGCGAGTATGGATCGCATGCCGTTTTCCCCTTTTCTTCGGAAGCGTGGCTCTTGCCGGTTACAGCCTAGTGACGGAACCCGCGGAACGCTTGATGCAGGTCAAAGGCGAAACCCTCGAGAAATCCCGTCGCTAGCCGACCGCGAGCGCGGCGCGCGGCGCCTCCGGCACGCGGGCTCCGGTCGCGGAGTCGAAGAGATGCATCGAGTCGGGCTCCCATGCGAGGCGCACGGCCGCACCCGCGCCGAGCGCGAGCTGGCCGGGCGCGCGGACGAGGAGCGTCTCCTCGCCCACGCGCACCGTGAGGATCGTATCGGCGCCATGGTACTCGGAGCTCGCCACGGTCCCGCCGACGCCCCCGGAATCGACGAGGCGCAGGTGCTCGGGCCGCACGCCGAGGGTGAGACCCGCGCCGCGCCCGGCGAAGATGCGCTCGCTCGATCCGCGCACGACGGCGCCCGCGGCCGCGTCGGCGAGCGCCGCGAGGTTCATGCCCGGCGTGCCGATGAAGCGCGCGGCGAACACGGTCGCGGGCCGGAAGTAGAGCTCCTCGGGCGAGCCCTGCTGCTCGATGCGGCCCTCCCTGATCAGCACGACGCGGTCGGCCATGCTCATCGCCTCCACCTGGTCGTGGGTGACGTAGACCACGGTCATGCCGAGCCGCTGCTGGAGCGCGCGGATCTCGACGCGCATGCCGTGGCGCAGCTGCGCGTCGAGGTTCGAGAGCGGCTCGTCCATGAGGCAGATGCGGTTCTCGGCGATGATCGCGCGGGCGAGCGCGACGCGCTGGCGCTGGCCGCCGGAAAGCTGCTGGGGCTTGCGCTCGAGGAGCCCCGCGAGGCCCACCAGCTCCGCCACCTTCGCGAGGCGCTGCCCGCGCTCGGCCTCGGGAAGCCCGCGCACCTTGAGGCCGAACACGATGTTCTCCCCGACGGTGAGATGGGGAAAGAGCGCATAGGACTGGAACACCATCGAGATGCGGCGCCTCTCGGGGGTGAGGCGCGTCACGTCGCGCCCGTCGATGAGGATGCGGCCCCCGGTGGGTTCCTCGAGGCCCGCGATGAGCCGAAGCACGGTGGACTTGCCGCAGCCCGAGGGACCGAGCAGCACGACGAACTTGCCCGACTCCGCGCGGAAGCTCACGTCGTCGACCGCGGTCACGTGGCCGAAGCGCTTCGTCACCTTTTCCAGGACGATTTCCGACACGACGCTATTATGCATCGGGGGCGGGGCGCGGGCCGCGCGGGCACGAACCGTGCGAAACGATGGCTCGAGGAGCCCGTCACCGAAGCGCGAGGCCGAACGCTTCGGCCTCGTCGAGCGCCGCGCCCTCGCGCAAGCGCGCCGAAAGGACCTCGGCGGGCAGCTCCTCCTCGAGGAGCTTTCGCAATCGCGCCCGCGCCCGCGCCTCGTTCGGCTGCGGCGTGGCCGCCTTCGACGCGAACGTCGCGTCCACGTGGCCGAGGAGGCGCGCGGCGTCCTCGAGCCGTCCGCCGAGCCCGGCGCGCAGCGCGAAGTGGTCCATGAAAACCCACGCATTGCCCGCCGCAGCGAGGGCGGGAAGCGCCTCGCGCGCGGCGGCGAGCGCCTCTTCGAGCTCGCCGCGCTCGGTGAGCACGCCGGCGAGGTTTCCCAAGGCGAAGCCGAGCGAGCTCTTGCGGCTGAGCGGCGAGGCGCGCATGGTCGCGATCACCTCGCGGAATCCGCGGGCCGCCGCCTCCAGGTCGCCGCTTGCCCAGGCGACGTCCGGAAGCGAGGCGAGCGTCGCGAAGGCGGAGTACTCGGCCCCCGCCTCGCGGAAGAGCCGCAGCGCCGTTTCGTAGTGTTCGCGCGCGCCCGAAGGATCTCCGGCCTGCATCCTCAGGAATGCGGTGTCCGAATGGTAGAAGGCGACGGATTTGGGGATGCGCAGGCCGGAAACCACCGGGAAGACTTCCTCCAGCAACGCGCCCGCCTCCGCGATTCGGCCCATGAGCGTGAGGACGCGGGCGCACCGGCGCATGGCGTCGCTCCAGCCGGGGGCGTCGCCGAGCGCGCGATAGAGCGCCACCGCCTGCTCGAAGGCGACGAGCGCCTTGTCCGGCGCCCCGTCGAGCAGGATGCCGAGGCTCGTCCACAGTCGGGCCCGGTGCGATTCCGGAATGCCGGGGCCGAGATGCACGAGGGCGGCCTGCGTTCGTTCGCGACCCTCCTCCCACATCGAGAGCACGGTCCACAGCGGGCAGGAATGCGCCGCGAGCGACACGGCGATCGCGCCGTCGCCCGCTTCGCCCATCGACCAGTCGAGCGCGGCGCGAAGGTTGAGAAGCTCCGGCACGTAGATCGCGCGCCACTGCGCGTCGGGCATGTGCAGCCAATCGGATGGCGCGTGCTCGAAGAAGCGCTGGAAGTGGCGTGCGTGGCGCCGGCGCAGCGACTCGAGCTCGCCGGACGCCGAAAGCTTCTCCAGGGCGTAGGCGCGCATCGTTTCGAGAAAGCGGTAGCGAGCCTGCGGCCCGTGGGTCTCCGCCACCAGGAGCGAGCGCGCGACCAGCTGCGACAGCGCCTCGGCCGCCGCGGCTTCGTCGAGCCCCGCATCGGATGCGACGCAGGCCGCCGCCTCGAGGGTGAATCCGCCGACGAAGACCGCGCAACGCGCGAGCACCGATCGGCCGGTCGCGTCGAGCAAATCGTAGCTCCAGTCGAGGGCCGCCTTGAGGGTCTGCTGGCGCGGAAGCGCCGTGCGCGGTCCTTGCGTGAGCAGCCGGAAGCGGTCGTCCAGCCGCGCATGGATCTGGTCGATCGAGAGCGAACGCATGCGGGCCGCCGCGAGCTCGAGCGCGAGCGGTATGCCGTCGAGGTCGATGCAGAGGCGGGCGACGACGCGCGTGCGCTCCGCGGTGAGCTCGAAGTCCGGCACCTGGCGCCGGGCGCGATCGACGAAGAGCCGCACGGCCTCGGAACCGGCGATGACGTCGGGCTGCGCCGACGGCTCGGGCAGCGAGAGCGGGGGCAGGGCGTACGTCTGCTCGCCGGGAATGCGCAGCAGCTCGCGGCTCGTCACGAGAAGGGTGATCCCCGGCACGCTTCGCAGCAGCGTATCGGCGAGCGCCGCGCAGGGCTCGAGCAGCTGCTCGCAGTTGTCGAGGACCACGAGGAGCACGCGTCCGCGCAGTTGCTCGCAGATGCCACGGACGAGCGGCTTGCCCGGCACCTCGCGAACCTGCAACACCTGGGCGATCGTCGCGGGCAGCAGCGCGCCGCTTTCCAGGGAGGCGAGATCGACGAACCACGCTCCGTCCGGGAATCGGTCGCGCACGTCGCTCGCCGCCTGGAGTGCGAGCCGTGTCTTGCCGATGCCGCCCATGCCGGTGAGCGTCACGAGCCGGTTGGCGGCAACCAGCCGCCGCACGTCCTCCAGCTCGCGCTCGCGGCCGATGAACGACGTGAGCTCGGCGCCGATGTTGGTCGGGGTGGCGGCGCCCGTGGTTGGCCGGTGCAGCTCGCGCAGAGGGCCCACGAAGCGGTAGCCTCGGCGCGCCAGCGTCTCCACCCAGCGCTCTCCACCGGGCACACGGCCCAGCGCGCGGCGGATGGCCGAGATCTGCACGGCGAGATTGCCTTCTTCGACCACCATTCCCGGCCATGCCGCATCGAGAATGCGCGACTTGGGGACATGCCGAGGCGCCGACTCCACGAGGGCGGCGAGGACGTCGACGGCGCGTGGGCCGAGGGGCATGGGCACGCCGTCGTGGAGAAGGACCCCCGCCTCCGGATCCAGGCGGAAGGGACCGATCTCGTACCAGGCGCTGCCTCCGGGCATGGCGGGGACCTCGAAGTCTGGGCGGCGGCAAGCATTTCCTGGCGCGGAAACAGGGTCGTCGCCGTGCAACCATCGGACCTCGTGCGCGTGAATTTTACGCCGGCCCGGATCGCGCGGCTCGGCCACCGCGGGCATGGACGAACCTGGATCCCGTGCGGCGGTGCGCCCGGCTCGAGCGGCGCGTCGCGTGAACGGGCGCGCCTTCAGTAGCGGCCGGTCGTCGCAGCGCGCGAAGAAAGCTCGGCGCCGGCCCGCGCGAAGTGCGCGGCGGGCGCCCGTCGCAGCTCCCGCTCGTAGAAGTCGAGCGCGATGGAGACGATGCCGCCGCGCACCGCGCACTGCCGGAAGTTATGGCCGCAGGTGTGCAGCGTGGTGAACGAGAACCGGTCGTCGAGCCCCGCGCGTTCGGCCGCGCTCTGCATCGCCGCGATCCAGCGCTCGCCGCGCTCGATGCGCGTTCGCCCCTGCTGCGCGTCGAGCGCGCGCGAGGCGTTGAAGGCGCCGTCGCGGCGCGTGTCGCGGTCGCCTACCACGACGAGTGTCGGAATCGCGAGGAGCCGCGCCAGGTCGTAGCCGTGGGCGAGGGGCGCCGCGCCGACGCCCCGCGGGAAGGGCTCGCCCGTATCGGGGAACGTGTACCAGCCGGCGCTCCCCAGCACCATCGCCCGCACGCGCCCCGGCATGCAGAGCGCGAAGCGGTGCGAGAATTGCGCTCCTCCCGAGAATCCGAACAGGAACACCGACGAGGTGTCGGCGCCGGTCGCCGCGTGGACGCGGTCGAGGATCGCGGCGAGCGCCGCCTGCGGCGTGTGCTCGCGCCCGCGCTTGCAGTAGCCGAGGCGCTGGTATCCCGGGAAGCGCTCGCGCGAGAACCGCGGGGCGATGGTGACGAATCCGCGCCGGGCCGCCTCGTCGCCGAACGCCCGCATCTGCTGGCGCGCGTTCCGCGAGATGCCATGCACCACCACGAGCACCGGCGCGCCGCGCAGGTCTCCGGCCGGTAGATGGAGGTAGTACGGCGCGGAACCTTTCTCGCCGCGGCAGTCGGAGAGGCGGCCGTACGCGGTCGGCGCGCGCGAGCCGAGGGGCCGGCATTCGGGCGCGGAGACGGCTTCGGCGGCATGGGCGTGGGCGAAGAACATGGTGAGGACTCCCGTGAGGACGAACCGGAGGGCGGCGCGCGCGGCGTTCACGCGACCGCCCGCAACGAGTGGGCGCGCAGCGCCTCGCAGGCCGGCTCGCCCGGGCGCAGCAACTGCGCGGGCGGGCCCTCGGCCACGAGGCGGCCGCGCTCGAGATGCCAGACGGCGTCGGCGCGGCGCGCGCGAGCGAGGTCGTGGGTGACCATCAGGACGGTGCCGGGGAACGACGCGACGACGCGGTCGAGGGCCGCGGCGCTCGTTGCGTCGAGGTGGGCCTCGGCGTCGTCGAGGAGCAGGATGCACGGATCGCCGAGCAGCGCACGCGCGAGCGCGATGCGCTGGCGCTCGCCGGCGGAGAGATTCGTCCCGCCGCTCGTGACGCGCGCCGCGAGCCCCTCGCGGCTCGCCGCGAGCGGCTCCAGGCCCGCGAGCCGCGCGACGCGTTGCACCTCCTCGTCGCTCGCGCACGGCCGACGGTAGCGCAGGTTGTGCTCGACGGTGCCGCGCATGAGCGGAAGGTCCGGGCCCACGAGGCCGACGGCGGCCCGCACCGAGGCGAGCCGGCAGCGCAGCACGTCGATACCGTCGATGCGCACGGTTCCGGCTTCGGGATCGAGCAGCCGCGCGACGACCGCGAGCAGCGTCGACTTGCCCGCGCCGTGGGGGCCGACGATCGCGACGCGCTCGCGCGGTCGCGCGACCGCGCTCACGCCGTGCAGGGCGCCCGCGACCTCGAGCGATTCGATGCGCACCTCGCCGCGGTCGCAGGCGAGCTCGCGATCGCCGCGCGCGAGGGACCGCCGCCCCTCGGCTTCGGCCATGAAGCGGCGCAGGT
>DATIVM010000115.1:0-2565 GCA_035465975.1 Usitatibacter sp. | reverse complement strand
TCACGATGCCGAGGATGGTGAGGAAGGAGCGCACCAGGTTGCGGCGGATCTCGCGCAGCGCGAGGACGAGCGCGTTCCAGAGCATCAGGCCACCCGCTCCGCGACCCGCTCGTCGCTTTCCACGCGCCCGTCGAGGAAGCGCACGATGCGCCTGGCGTACGCCGCCATGTCGGGCTCTTGCGTGACCATGAGCACCGTGATGCGGCGCTCGCGGTTCAACGCGACGAGGAGGTCCATGATCTCGCGGCTCCTCTGCGTGTCGAGGTTGCCCGTGGGCTCGTCGGCGAGGAGCACCGCGGGACGCGTGACGATGGCCCGCGCGATCGCGACGCGCTGCTGCTGGCCGCCGGAAAGCTCGGCGGGCGTGTGTCCCTCCCAGCCGTCGAGCCCCACCGAGGCGAGCGCCTCGCGCGCGTGGGCGTGGCGCTCGGCGACGGGCTCGCCCCGGTAGAGCAGCGGCAGCTCCACGTTCTCGAGCGCCGAGGTGCGCGCGAGCAGGTTGTAGCCCTGGAACACGAAGCCGAGATAGCGCCGGCGCACCAATGCGCGCTCGTCGCGCGAAAGCCGCTCGACGTGCTGCCCGCGGAAGAGGTAGGCGCCGGTGGTCGGCGTGTCGAGGCAGCCGAGGATGTTCATCGCGGTCGACTTGCCCGAGCCGCTCGGGCCCATGATCGCGACGAACTCGCCTTCGTGCACGCGCAGGTCGATGCCGCTCAGCGCCTGGAACGCGGCGACGCCGCGCCCGTAGGTCTTGGTGACCCCCTCGAGCTCGATGAGCGCGGGCTTCGTCGCGGCGTCGTCCATGGAGGCGCTACCTCGCCTGCGGCTGCAATGCCTCGACGATCACCGGCGTGCCGGCGGCGAGGTTGCCGCCCGTGAGCTCCGTGCGGCGCCCGTCGGACACGCCGACGGTGACGGGAACTTCCACCGGCTGCCCGCCCTGCAGGACCCACACGTGCTGCTCGCCGACGAGGGCGCCGCGCGCGTTGCCGGCCTTGCGCGGCGCCTGCCGCGGAAAGCGCGGCACGAGCTTCGAGACGAGACCGCCCGCGTCCTTCGGCGCGGCGGCGCCCTGCGCCGGCGGCGTGAAGCGCAGCGCCGCGTTCGGCACCAGCAGCACGTCGTCGCGCGTCACCGCCGTGATCTCCGCGGTCGCCGTCATGCCGGGACGCAGGCTCAGGTCGTCGTTGTCCACCGAAAGGAGCGTCGGGTACGTGACGACGTTGTCCTTCACCTGCGATCCGTAATCGACGCGCAGGATGCGCGCGGGATACTTGCGGTTGGGATACGCATCCACGGTGAAGACCGCCGGTTGCCCGTCGTGCACGCGCCCCACGTCCGCCTCGTCCACGTCGACCTGCAGCTCCATCTGGCGCAGGTCCTCGGCGAGCGTGAAGAGCACCGGCGCCTGGAACGAGGCCGCGACCGTCTGGCCGGGGTCGACCTTGCGCGTGAGCACCACGCCGTTGATCGGCGCGCGGATCGAGGCCTTGCGGACGTTCGTCTCGTCGGAGCGCAGTGCCGCCTCGGCGTCCGCCACGGACGCGCGCGCGGCCGCGCCGTCGGCCTGCGCGCGCGCGAGCGCCGCTTCCGCGGTGGCGAGCTCCGCCTGCGAGGGCACCTTGCCGCCGGAGAGCTCGCGCACCTGCTGCAGCCGCGCGAGGCTCGCCTTCGCCTCGGTGTAGGTCGCCTCGGTCTGCTTCACCTTCGCCTGCGCGGAGGCGAGCCCGCTCCTCGAGCGCTCGACCTGGTCCTTGAGCTTGGAAAGGTCGAGCTGCGCGAGCAGCTGGCCCTTCTTCACGCTGTCGTTCTCGTCGACGAGCACCGATTCGACGATGCCCGAGAGCTCGCTCCCGATGTCCACCTTGTTGGTCGGCTGCAGGCTCCCGGTCGCGGTCACCGTGACCACCAGGTTGCCGCGCGCCGCCGGTTCCGTGCGGTACTGCGGGGCGGCGCCCTGCGTGCCGGAGCGCCACGCGAACCAGCCGCCGGCGGCCGCGATCGCGGCGAGCATCGCGATCGCCGCGAGCCATCTCGCGCGCGGCGAAGCGCGGCTGGCAAGGAACGTCTCCTTCGAGGCCGCGGGCTCGCTCTTCACCCGGTCATCCATGGCATCCTTTCCGGCGCCTTCACGACGCCGCGCCCGCGGGGCTCCAGCCGCCGCCGAGCGCCTTGTAGAGCTGCACCAGCGCGTGCACTTCGTCGGCGCGCGTGGTCTCGAGGCTCTCCTCCACGGTGAGCAGCGTCCTCTGCGTGTCGAGGACCGTCTCGAAGTCGGTGATGCCGGCCGTGTAGCGCTGCTGCGCGAGGATCGCGGCGTTGCGCGCGGCGTCCACGGCGTTCGCGAGCGCCTCGAGGCCGGCGCGCGCGTTGACGAGCTGCGCGAGCGCGTTCTCCACGTCCTCGAGCGCGGTGAGCACCGCCGCCTCGTAGGCGTGTAACGCCCGCTCCTGCACGGCGTCCTGGATCCGCACCTGGCTGCGCAGGCGCCCCGCGTCGAACACGGTCTGCGCGAGCGACGCGGCGATGCGGCCCGCGGCCGCGCTCCCGCCGCCGAGGCCCGCG
>DATIVM010000114.1:0-3429 GCA_035465975.1 Usitatibacter sp. | reverse complement strand
CTCGTTCATGTACCACATGAAGGAGGGCCAGGTGGCGGTGGGATTCGTGGTGGGCCTCGGCTACCGCAATCCTTACCTGAGCCCCTTCGAGGAGTTCCAGCGCTACAAGACCCACCCGGCGATGCGCGGCTTCTTCGAAGGCGGCCGGCGCATCTCCTACGGCGCGCGCGCGATCGCCGCGGGCGGCCTGCAGTCGCTGCCGAAGCTCGTGTTCCCCGGCGGCGTGCTGGTGGGCGACGACGCGGGCTTCCTCAACGCCTCGCGCATCAAGGGCACTCATTGCGCGATCAAGTCCGGCATGCTCGCCGCCGAGGCCGCACACGCGGCCTTGCAGGCGGGACGCACGGCCGACGAGCTGCGCGCCTACCCCGAGGCCTACCGCCGCTCCTGGATGTACGACGAGCTGGCGGCCTACCCGCGCGCCTTCGGCGAGAGCTGGCTGCACGAGGAGTTGCACCGCGCGCGCAACTTCAAGCCCTGGATGTCGAAGGGCCTCTACACCGGCACCGTGATGGTGGGCATCGACCAGGTGCTCTTCCGCGGGCGCGCGCCGTGGACGCTCGCCCACCACGGCGCGGACCACGAGACGCTCCGGCCGAAGGAAAATGCGCGCCCCATCGACTACCCGAAGCCCGACGGCGTGCTCACCTTCGACCGGCTCTCCTCGGTGTTCGTCTCGAACACCCACCACGAGGAGGACCAGCCCGTCCACCTGCGCCTCAAGGACCCGTCCATCCCGACCACGGTCAACCTTCCCGTTTACGCGGGTCCGGAGTCGCGCTACTGTCCCGCAGGGGTGTACGAATTCGTGAACGAAGGGGGCACGACCCGGTTGCAGATCAACGCGGCGAACTGCGTGCACTGCAAGACCTGCGACGTCAAGGACCCGACCCAGAACATCGAATGGGTGGTGCCCGAAGGGGGTGGGGGCCCCAACTACCCCAACATGTGACCGTCCTGTGAGGAGGCTCGCGATGAAAACGGTAGCTGAACTGCTGAAAGTCAAGCCCGCCCGCGTCGTCTCCGTGGCGCCGGAGATGACGGTGCTCGACGCGATCAAGGTGCTCGCCTCCGAGGACGTGGGCGCCGCCATCGTGATGTCCGGCGGGCGCCTCGCGGGCATCCTCTCGGAGCGCGACTACACCCGCAAGGTGATCCTGCAGGGCCGCTCCTCGAACACCACGCGCGTCGAGGAGATCATGACGGCGAATGTCGTGTGCGTGAGCCCGCGCACCAAGGCGCGGGAATGCATGGCGCTCATGGTGGAGAAGCAGATCCGCCACCTGCCGGTGGTGGAAGAGGGCCGCGTGGTGGGCATGGTCTCGATCCGCGACATCGTGAGCGACATCATCGCGGACCAGGATTTCACCATCGAGCAGCTGGAACATTACATCAGCGGGCAGTAGAGATATAACAAACAGCGGGAACGGTGTTGGAGCGGACGGCCAAGCCGCCGCTCAACACCATCGGACAGCGGAAACGGTGTTGGAGCGGACGGCCAAGCCGCCGCTCGACACCATCGGACAGGAGCAGGTTGAATGTCGGGGCATGGCATCCACGTCCACGGCGCGCACGACCATGCGCTCGAGCACGAGGCGCGCAAGGGCGGGCTGGGCCAGCAGATCGCGATCTTCACGGCGATCCTCGCCACGGTCGGGGCGATCGTGAGCTTCTTCGGCGGCGACACGCAGAACAAGGCGATGCTCTTCAAGAACGAGGCGGTGCTCAAGCGCGCCGAAGCGTCCGACCAGTGGAACTTCTACCAGGCGAAGAGCATGAAGCAGAACCTCGCCGAGCTCGCCGCCTCGATCAGCGCCGATCCCGCGCGGGCCGAGGCCTTCCGCAAGGAGGCCCAGCGCTACGCCGGCGAGAAGAAGGACATCGAGAAGGAAGCCCGCGCCCTCGAAGCGCAGGCGAGGCAGTTCAACGAGAAGAGCGAGCACGCCCTGCACCCGCACCACTACCTCTCGATCTCGATGACGCTGCTGCAGATCGCGATCGCCCTCGCCTCCGTCACGGTGCTCACGCAGAAGCGCTGGCTCCTCGGCGCCGCGGGCGTGAGCGCCTTCGCCGGCGCCGTCCTCGGCATCTTCGCCTGGCTCTGAGCCCCGCGGCCCGCATGCTGGAAGTGCGCGGGCTCGGGAAGCGCTTCGCGGCGGGAGCGCCGCTGCTCGACGGCGTGGAGCTCTCGGTGGCGCGCGGCGAGTGGTGCGCGATCGTCGGCGAATCGGGATCGGGCAAGTCCACGCTGCTGCACATCGTCGCCGGGCTCGACCGGCCCGACGCGGGCACCGTCCTCGTGGCCGGCAAGCCCCTCGACTACGGCGACGACGAGGCGCTCGCCCTGTGGCGGCGGCGCGAGGTGGGCTTCGTCTTCCAGGCGTTCCACCTGCTTCCCTACCTCACCGTCGGCGGCAACGTCGCCCTGCCCCTCGCGCTCCTCGGCGTGCCGGGCGCGGAGCGCGAGCCGCGCGTGCGCGAGGCGCTCGCCGCCGTCGGGCTCGCGCAATTCGGGGAGCGCAGGCCGGGCACCCTTTCGGGCGGCGAGATGCAGCGCGCCGCGATCGCGCGCGCCCTGGTCCATCGACCGGCGCTGGTCCTCGCCGACGAGCCCACGGGCAACCTCGACGAGTCGAACGCCGACGCGGTGCTCGCGTGCCTCGGCGATGCGGTGAGGCGCGCGGGCGCGGCGGCGTTGATGGTGACGCACTCGGCGGTCGCCGCGGCGAAGGCCGACCGGGTGCTGCGCCTCTCGCACGGCCGCCTGGAGAGCGCGCGATGAACCCCTCGGTCATGGCGATGATCGCGCGCGGCACCCTGGGCGCGAACCGCGTGCGCCTCGCCCTCACCGTGCTCTGCATCGCCCTGGGCGTTGCGCTCGCGGGCGCGGTGCACACCGTCCACACTTCCGCGCTCGCCGAGGTGGAGCGCTCCACGCGCGCGCTCGCGGGCGACGCGGACCTGGAGGTGCGCGGGCCGCTCAACGGATTCGACGAGCGCGTCTTCGAGCGCATCGCGCGCCTGCCGGGCGTGCGCGCGGCGAGCCCGGTGGTCGAGGTGGATGCGGCTCTCGCGGGCGGCGACGGGGAGTCCCTGCGCATCCTCGGCATCGACCCGTTCCGCGCGGTCGGCCTGCAGCCGGCGTTCGTCGCGCGGCGCGCCGGCGTGGGCCTTCCCGATGCGGCGGCGCTCCTCGACGGACGCAGCGCCTGGCTTTCGCCGGCGGCCGCCTCGCGGCTGCGCCTCGCGCCGGGCGCGACGCTGCGCCTCCTCGCCGGAAGCGGCGAGCGCGATTTCCGCGTCGCCGGCGTGCTCGGGGGATTGCGCGACGCCGGCGACCTCGCCGTCATCGACATCGCCGCGGCGCAGTCGGCGTTCTCGCGCCTCGGGCGCCTGTCGCGCATCGACCTGCGCCTCGCGCCGGGTGCG
>DATIVM010000113.1:0-3854 GCA_035465975.1 Usitatibacter sp. | reverse complement strand
GGCTGCGGAGGTGACGGGCGCGAGCGGCCGCGAGCTGCTCGACGCCCTCGTGCTCGGCGTTGATGTCGAGTGCCGCATCGGCAACATGATGTATCCCGACCATTACGACCGCGGCTGGCACATCACCGGTTCCACCGGCGTCCTGGGCAGCGCCGCGGCGTGCGCGCGGCTGCTGAAGCTCGACGAGCAGCGCACGATGTGGGCGCTGGGGATCGCCGCCTCGCAACCGGTCGGGATGCGCGAGCAGTTCGGCACGATGACGAAGCCGTTCCACCCCGGCGCCGCGGCGCGCGCGGGCCTCGTGTCGGCGCTCCTCGCGAAGAACGGCTTCACCGCGAGCCCGAAGGCGATCGAGGCGCCGCGCGGCTACGCGCAGGTGGTCTCCACCAAGTGCGACTGGAAGGAAATCACCGGCGAGCTCGGCAGCCGCTTCGAGATCTCCTTCAACACCTACAAGCCGTTCGCCTGCGGCATCGTGATCCATCCCACCATCGATGCCGCCTCGCAGCTGCGCCAGCAGGGAGTGAAGCCCGCCGACGTGGAGCGCGTCGAGCTCAAGGTCCATCCGCTGGTGCTCGAGCTCACCGGCAGGAAGGAGCCGCAGGACGGCCTGCAGGGCAAGTTCAGCGTCTACCAGGGATTCGCGCTCGGCCTCGTGTTCGGGCGCGCCGGAGAATCCGAGTACACCGACGAGATCGTGCGGCGCGCGGACATCGTGGAGCTGCGCCGCAAGGTGGTCGCCACGGCCGATCCGGCGATCGACGAGGCCGCCGCGGACGTCACGGTGACGCTCAAGGGCGGCGCGAGGAAGCACGTCTTCGTCGAGCACGCCATCGGGTCGCTGCAGCGGCCCATGTCCGACGCCGACCTCGAAGCGAAATTCCACGGCCTCGCCGATCCGATCATCGGCCCGTCCCGTGCCCAGGCGCTGAGCGCCGCCTGCTGGACCCTCGCGCGTGCGAAGGACGTGCGCGCGCTTTGCGAAGGAGCCCGTCCATGAGCGCAAGACCGAAGGTGGTGGTCCTCGACGATTACGAGCGGTCGCTGCGCCGCACCGCGGACTGGAG
The DNA here is from genome assembly GCA_035465975.1 of Usitatibacter sp. Taxonomy (GTDB): domain Bacteria; phylum Pseudomonadota; class Gammaproteobacteria; order Burkholderiales; family Usitatibacteraceae; genus Usitatibacter. The sequence continues at coordinate 2,787 of DATIVM010000113.1, read as the reverse complement.
CGCCGTCGATGCGCGGGCCGACGTGCAGGTGCACCACGAGCGGCTGCGCGGGGCGGCGCTGCTCGAGGCGATCCGCGATGCCGATGCGGTAGTGGTGGTGCGCGACCGCACGCCTTTCAAGGCGGAGCTCATCGCGCAGCTGCCGAAGCTCAGGCTCTTCCAGTTCACCGGCGCCCGCAACACGCAGTACGACGCCGCGGCGCTCAAGGCGCGCGGCATCCCGGTCGGCAGTACCGAGATGGGCGACTCGAAGGCGAGCACGACGGAGATCACGTGGGCGCTCATCCTCGCCGCGGCGAAGCGGCTCGAGGCCTACCTGGCGCTCGTGCGGCACGGCGGCTGGCGCGACGAGGGAGCGCTCCCGTCGACCCTCGCCGGCGAGCGGCTGGGCGTGATCGGCCTCGGCAGCATCGGCTCGCGCGTCGCGCAGGTCGGCAGGGCGTTCGGCATGGAGGTGGTCGCGTGGAGCCCGCACATGACCGCGGAGCGCGCGGAGAAGGGCGGGGCGAAGCCGGTGCCGCTCGAGGAGCTCCTCTCGACCTCCAGGGTGGTGACGCTGCACCTCGTGCCGTCGCCCGAGACGCGCAAGCTCCTCGACGCAAGCCGGCTCGCGACGATGAGGAAGGATGCGATCCTGGTGAACACCGCGCGCTCGGCGCTCATCGACATGGGCGCGCTCGCGCAGGCCCTCGAGGAGGGACGTCCCGGCATGGCGGCGCTCGACGTCTACGACGACGAGCCCTTGGCCGCGGATTTCCCGCTCGCCCGGCGCGCGAACGTCGTGCTCACGCCGCACCTCGGGTTCGTGAACGACCCGGTGTTCGCGAGGTTCGGCCCCGGCGTGGTCGCGAACCTGCTCGCGTGGCTCGACGGAAAGCCCCTGCCGCGCGAGGTGAAGGACTAAGGTCCTCGGGCGGCGGGTCCTCGAGATCGCGGCGGCGCGCACATCGTCCTTCGTGAGCCCGGAAACGCCGGGGTTCCTTGATCTTCGGCAGGGCGGCCCGCGTGCCGCGTGGCAGCATCGGGAGCCATGGATGCGCCGCGCCTTCCCATCGCGGCCGCGCTCGCCGCGGCGCTCGCCGCCGTGCCGGTCCACGCCGTGCAGCTCGGCGAGCAGGGACGCGGCCAGGCGCTGATCTATCCCTACTTCACCGTGCAATCGGCGCACGGCGACGCGTTCAACACCTACGTCTCGGTGGTCAACCATTCTTCCGACGCCAAGGCGGTGCGCGTTCGCTTCCGCGAGGCGCGCGACTCGCGCCCCATCGCGAGCTTCAACCTCTATCTCGGCCCGGGGGATGCGTGGACGGCGGCCGTGGTCCCCGCGAGCGAAGGCTCGGGCGGTGCGGGCTTCCTCACTCGCGATCGCTCGTGCACCAGCCCGTCGCTGCAAGGCTCACCCGCCACGCTCGCGTTCGCGAGCACGTTCTACTCGGGTCCCTACGACGACGGCAACGGCGCCGGGCTCGATCGCACGCGCGAGGGATTCCTGGAGATGATCGAGATGGCGACCCTCGCCGGATCGAGCGCGCGCGCGGTCACCCGCGATCCTGCGACGGGTATGCCCTCGGACTGCGCCGCGGTGCTGGGCAACACGGCGCTCGAGGTCGCGGCCCCTTCCGGCGGGCTCTCCGGCACGCTCACGCTGATCAACGTGGCGAACGGCATGGATTTCGGCACGGACGCGATCGCGCTCGACGACCTCGCCGCACGCCCGTTCTACCGCCCGCCCGACGATCCGTATCCCGACTTCAACGCCTTCGAGATCGCGCCGGTGAGCGCCATCGTCTCGCAGGGCACGGCCTACCGCTCGAGCTGGATCCGCGCGGCCGATGCGGTGAGCGCGGTCCTCATGCGCGCGGACCTCGAGGGCGAGTACGTCCTCGACGCGGGCACGCTCTCGCGGACCGACTTCGTGGTCGCGTTCCCCACGCGGCAGTTCTACGTGACGCCCGCCTCCGCCGCGCCACCCTTCGGCAGCCCCGCGCGCTGGGATCCCGCGTGCCGGATCGACGGCGTGGCCTCGGGCGAGCACGTCGCGCTCGACTGGTCCGATCGCGAGGGCGCTCGCGCAACCCCGGATGCGACGCAATCCGCCGCGGCCGTCTTCTGCGCCGCCGTCGCGGTCTTCGACGTTTCGGACGGCTCGCCGCATACCGCGCACGAATCCGCGAGCGGGGTGCTCGGCTCGACCTCGGGAGGCTTCGGCGTGCAGACCGTCGACCTCGGCGCGGGGTTCGCGAGCGGATGGCTGCGGCTCGCCTTCGACGCGCCGGCCGCGAGGGCGGGAATCACGACGCTGCGCGAATCGGAGCGCCTCGACGGCGCGACGGGCGAGCTCACCGGCGGAGCGCACTCGCTCTCGGGCCTTCCGGCGATCGGCTTCGCGGTGCGCACCTTCACGAACGGGACGCTCTCGTGCGCGGCCGGCGCGTGCCAGGGCAACTACGGATCGCTGTTCGCCCTGAAATCCTCGCGCGCGATCGCGCCCTGACCATTCCCCGCTATTCGCGGAACGCGAAGAGCAGGGCGTCGGCGGGGACGAGGTCGTTCTCGGCGAAGGCCACGCGCTCGATCACGCCGGCGCGCGGGCTCACGATGGTGTGCTCCATCTTCATCGCCTCGAGGATCATGAGCTCCTCGCCCTTCTTCACCACGGCGCCCGCCGCCGCGAGCACCTTCACCACGCGGCCGGGCATGAGCGCCGTGAGCCGCGCGTCGGGCAGGGCGTCCGCGGGCTCGTAGTGGAAGGGATCGACGAGCTCGAGCTCGTGGCGCCCGCGCGGG
>DATIVM010000112.1:0-3253 GCA_035465975.1 Usitatibacter sp. | reverse complement strand
GGCCGGCGCGCCCTGGAACTGCGTCCACCAGAACGCGAGGACCCCGGCGAGCAGCATCGCGGCGACCGAACGCCATGCGCGGCGGATCCCTTCGCCGGGAGCGGCGGCCTTGCGGCCCGTCACCATCGCGGCCACCAGCTTCTCGCGGTGCACGAGGCTTCCGAGGACCACACCCGCAATATGCACGCCGACGATTGCGAGCATGGCGTTCGCGATCGCCTCGTGCGTTTCCTCGAGCCAATGCCCGCCCAGCTCCTCGTACGTCGCCCACCCCGAGAGCGCGACGATAGCGGTGAGCGCGAGCAGCGCGATGATGGCCACGGCGCCGGCGGGATTGTGCCCCGCGTGGTGCTCGGGCCGCCCGCGCAGGATCGACCCGATGTAGCGGCCGATCTCGCGCGGCCCGCGCACGAAGCTCGCGAAGCGCGCGTGGCGCGTGCCGACGAGGCCCCACACGAGGCGGAAGGCCACGAGCCCGGCCATGGTGTAGCCGAGCGTCACGTGCACGAGCCGGAAGCGCTCGCTCTCCGCCGTGAGGTAGGCGCCCGCGAAGGCGAGCACCATGAGCCAGTGGAAGACGCGCACCGGCGCGTCCCAGACCAGCGTGCTCGGCGCCTCAGCGCGGGATTCGGATGTCGTGCTCATCGAAGACTCCTTGTTCGGCCCCTGCATGGCAGGCGGCGCAGTTGGAGGCGCTCTTGATCGCGGGCCGGCGCCAGGTGGCGGGCGCGATCTCGTCGTGCTCGTGGAGGAACCACGCCGAGCGCGTGATGCGGTTTTCCGGCGGCGCGGAAGCGGCGCGCTTGCCGCTCGCGGCGTTCGCCTCGAGCCATGCGCCGATCGCCTTCGCGGTCGCCGCGTCCAGCGAGGCATCGGTGCCGAAGTGCCGCTCGAGGCGCGCCACCAGGTCGCGCCAGGAGGCGGCGGGAAGGAGCCTCGGCGCATAGGGCACGTGGCACGAGCCGCATTCCTGCGCGTACTGCGGAAGGAGCGGTGCGCGTGCCCGGTGCTTCCCTTCGTGCCCGTCGGCGAAGGCGGAGGCGGCGAGGGCCGCGGCGAGGGCGCCGAGAACGATGCGCTTCATGGCGGCGCTCATGGTTTCAGCGTGACGAGCCACGCGAGCACGTCCGCCTTCTCGGCGGCGCTGCACTCGCGGCCCATCACGTCGTTGCAGTTGCGCCGGAACCACTTCTCCACCTTCGCCGCCTCGGTGAAGCGCTGCGCGTTGAAGGCCGGGGCGAGCGGGGAGATGCTCTTCCCGGTCGCCGCGTGGCGCCCGGTGCCGGTCGGCCGGTCGCCGTGGCAGGAGCTGCAGCTCCATTCGCGCCCGTGCGTGGCACCGAAGAGCTGCCGGCCGCGCTCGGCCGAAGGCGTCGCGCCGGAGGCGCGGGCGTAGGCGGAGAGGAGCTCGGCGGGAGTGGCCGCCGTGGCCATGCCGGCGGAAGCGCCGAGCGCGAGGACGAGCAGCGTTGCAGCGAGGATGCGGGCGTTCATGGAAACCTCCTGGGCTTCCATGATCGAGGGGGCGTCTTAGGAAATTCTTAACGGCCGGCGCCCGCCGACCCGGGATGCCGCGCCCGATGGCCCGATGGAATCATCAACTTTCGCGCGGGGGCGGTGTCCGCCGTGAATCCCCATCGTCTCCCGGAGGAAACGGCCATGAAGCCATCGACCCTCTTCGTCGCGCTCCTCGTCGCGCTGCCCGCCGCGGCCGGCGCCGCCGAGATTTCCCGCTCGCGCGCGGTGATCACCGGCCCCGTCGTGGTGCCCACGGAGCCCGCCTACGTGGCGCCTGCCTACCCGTGCGCCGACCTGCAGCAACGCAAGGCCGCCCTCGACGACGAGAAAGTGAGCTACGACCGCGATCGCGACGAGCTCGACCGCGAGGCGGCGCGGCTCAACGAGGACCTGCGCAGCCTCGATTCGGCCGACCCGACCGCCGTGGCGGCGTACAACGCCCGCTCCGACGATCACAACCGCCGGGTCGCGGAGCATAATCGCCGCGTCGCCGACATGAACCAGGCGGTCGCGCAGCTCACCACCGATCTCGCCGACGCGACGCCGTACTGTCGATTCGCGTGGAACTACTAGGAGGGCGCTCGCGATGAGGATGCGCAAGCTGGGCGGCGGTCTCGAGGTCTCCGCCATCGGGCTCGGGTGCATGGGCATGTCCGAGTTCTACGCGGGCGGGAGCGAGGAGGAATCGATCGCCACCATCCATCGCGCCCTGGAGCTCGGCATCACGTTCCTCGACACGGCCGACATGTACGGCGTCGGCCGCAACGAGGAGCTGGTGGGCCGCGCGATTCGCGGCCGCCGCCACGGGCTCGTCATCGCGACCAAGTTCGGCAACGTGCGCGGGGAGGACGGCAGCTTCCGCGGCGTGAACGGCAAGCCGGAGTACGTGAGGAGCGCGTGCGAGGCGAGCCTCAAGCGCCTCGGCGTCGACGCGATCGACCTCTACTACCAGCACCGCGTCGATCCGGATACGCCCATCGAGGATACGGTGGGCGCGATGGCGGACCTCGTCCGCCAGGGCAAGGTGCGCTGGCTCGGGCTCTCGGAGGCCGCGCCGCAAACCATCCGCCGCGCGCACCGGGTGCATCCCATCGCGGCGCTGCAGACCGAGTACTCGCTCTGGAGCCGCGATCCCGAGGACGGGATCCTGCCCGCCGTGCGCGCGCTCGGCATCGGATTCGTGCCCTACAGCCCGCTCGGCCGCGGCTTCCTCACCGGCCGCATCCGCTCGATCGACGACCTCGAGGCGAACGACTACCGCCGCAACTCGCCGCGCTTCCAGGGCGCGAACTTCGAGAAGAACCTGCACCTGCTCGACGAGGTGAACGCGATCGCGAAGGACAAGGGCTGCACGCCCTCGCAGCTCGCGCTCGCCTGGGTGCTCGCGCAGGGCGAGGACGTCGTGCCGATTCCCGGCACGAAGCACGTGAAGTATCTCGAGGAGAACGCGAAGGCGGCGGAGATCCGCCTCACGCCGGCGGAGCTCGAGCGCATCGACGCGGCCCTGCCGCCCGGCGCGGCGGCCGGCATGCGCTATCCCGAGCAGGGCATGCGCACGGTGAACCGCTGAGCGGCCGCGCCGCCCGCGGCGCGCCTCAGCCGAGGAGCGCCTCGAGCCGGTCGATGAGCGGCGCCTGCGCCGGGAGGATGCGCCGGCGCGCTTCCTCCGGCGTGAACCAGGCGGCGCGGTCGACCTCGGGAAATTGCGCCGTGCGCCCGGAGCGCGGCGGCCATT
>DATIVM010000111.1:0-2278 GCA_035465975.1 Usitatibacter sp. | reverse complement strand
CGGCGGCGTGGTGGCACTCTTGCTCGTTGGCGCGCACCGCGAACACGGCGGCCGTGCGTTGCCAGAACGCGTCGCGAGCGCGGATCTCGCGCTCCATCTGGTCCGGGTTCATGCGCGTCCAAAGACGGTCGACGAATACCTCTGCGGGCTCCAGAGATTCCGGTTGGACGGCCGGCGTGAGGCTCATCAGCGCGGCGTGTAGGTCATGGGCATCGTCGGCATGCAGCGTCACCGCCGGCGCGTCGCGCACGTCCACGAGACGCGCAAGGCGAGTGAACGCCTCCGCATCCGGCAGCCCCTCCGGCGGCGCTTGCAGGCGGCGCAGCGCCTTGACGAGGGCGGGCACGGCCGCGAGCGAATCGCGCACCGGCTTCGGCACAACGTAGCCGACCGCGGCGCAGTGTTCGGCAAGCGCCTCGATGCGGTCCAGATCCTCGGGCGTCACGGCTTCCTCCTGGCGATGGCGGCGGCGAACTCGGAGCGCGCGTCATCGAGCAGCGGGCACCAGTCCGGCGCCTGCCACGTCGAGTCGCCGACGCGCCGGAGCCCGTTGGTGCCGAGCGCGGGTGCCGAGGACACGGCCCGCTCGTTCGAGCAGTACACGTCGTGCCCCGAGTCGATGTCGTTGCCGTCCTCGATGCAGTAGTACTCCGAGTGCTCGTAGACGCAGCCATGGCAGGAAGCCGCCAGCGTCAGTCGCGGGCCGTTGCGCTTGAGGTCGGGCGTCACGGCGCACTTCCGAGGCGGGCGGCGAAGGCGCGGAGGGCCTGGGCCCTCGCCGCGTGGTCCGTCGCGTTCGCGTCGCATCCGAGGCGGGCGAGCCGGTTGCTCTCGGCTTCGAGACGCGTCGCGGCGGCGTTCAGGTCCGCGCGCACGGCGTCGTAGGCGGCGCGGGCGCCCACTTCGGCCGCGCCCTCCAGTCCGAGCACCGCGAGCACTTGGCGGATCTCCTCCGGCGCGGGCAGGGGCGCGCTCATGCCGCCCTCCTCGCAACGCAGGCGTCGCAGCGCGGGTCGGGGGCACCTCCGAAGCAGAACGACCGCACCCGCCGGCACCCCGGGCAGCGGAAGACGCAGCACGCGCCCGTGAGCACGCTCGGGAAGCCGCACCCACCGGCGTGTTGGAGGCGCAGCCCACGGCGGCGGAGACGCGCGGCAACGCGGCGACGATGAACGGCGCTCATCGCAGCGACCCCGCGACGATGATGCCGAGCGGCGTGAGGACGGCGGCGTGGCCGATGACGCGGCCGGTGCCCCGGTAGCGCTCGGTCAGCAGCACCACGGCGCCGAGGTTGCGCAGGCGGTCGAGCGCGTCACCCCGGCGGACGCGGCACTGGAGCCGCACGGTGCCGCCGAGGAGGCGGCGCAGCCACATCCGCGACGTTCGCGGGAGGTTGGGGGCGGGCGCGCTCACGAAGCACCGCCGATCTCGGCGATCACCTCGTCAGCGGCCGTCGCGGACCACCCGGCCTCCTTCGCCGCCTCCCAGCCCTTGCGCGCCAGGATGCGCAGCCTCCGCACCTCCGCCACGAGCGCGGGCACGTCCTCGCGGGCGGCGGCGACGAAGGCGGCGTCTGCCTCGATCTGCCGAACCTCCTCGCCCTTCACGCCGAGCAGCACGTGATCCCAGGTCGCGATCGGCCCGATGCTCCGCGGGAACGCCTGCTCCTGCTCCTCGTCGGAGAAGCTCTCGTCAAGCTCATCGCGCTCGATGCGCCACGGCCCCGGCGTTGCCGCGTTCGCCCGCGCCTCGATCGCGTCGAGGTTGAGGGGCGCGGGCGCTGCGCACGACGCGGGGTGCGCGAGGTCGCTTGCGCGGTAGGACAGGCCCGGGCAGGAGGGGCCGGCGCAGCGGTGGAGGCCGGCCGCGCTCACGCTGCCCTCGCGGCGAGGCGGCGCGCGACCGCGTGGCACGTGTCGTACAGGCAGGCGACGTCGCGCTCGTCCACGATGACGGCGCCCGCGACCGTGGGGGCGGCGTCGCGCAGGAGGGTGCGCAGCTCGGCGTCGCCGTAGGAGCAGACGCGGGCGGCGGTCTCGGCGGCGAGGGGCGAGGCGAGGGGGCGGGCGTTCCGGGCGGGCGAGGTCATGGCGCTCCTGTCGGTTGCGGTTGGTAGGCAGGCAACCTAAGCCGAGCGCGGTGTACCGTCAAGCACGAAAGTACACGTAGCGGACGGCTTGACATGCTTTCGTCGAAAGCGTACTTTCTCCGCCCATGGCAAAGACGCCCAAGAAAAAGACTTCTGTGGAGCCGGCCACGGTGTCGAGGACGGCTCGGA
>DATIVM010000110.1:0-5706 GCA_035465975.1 Usitatibacter sp. | reverse complement strand
AAGATCAACGTGAACGGCGGGGCGGTCGCGCTGGGGCATCCGATCGGGTCCACCGGCGCGCGGATCATCACCACGCTCATCTATGCGCTGAAGAAGCGTGGGCTGAAAAAGGGGGTCGCCGCGCTTTGCATCGGCGGCGGTGAGGGAACGGCAGTCGCACTGGAGGTCCTGTAATGGCAATGAATCCCGCAACTCCGATCGAACACACGCCCAACATCGGACGCTCGCTCGCGGCCGAGCTGCGCTCCATGGGAATCGATTCGCTGGAGGCCCTGATGCGCGTCGGCTTCTGGGACGCCTGGCTGCAGCTGCGGCGGGCCAATCCCGAGCGCGACGGAGTTCCGGCGTGCCTCGCGCTCGCCGGCGCGGTGGCGGGCGTGCGGTGGAACCACCTGCCGCCGAAGGTGCGGGCCGACATCCGCCAGCGGGTCAAGGCGGTGCGCGCGTGAGCCGGCGCGGCGCCGCGCTCGCCTGCGCGCTCGCCACGGCCGCCCTCCTCGCCGCGGCGTGCAGCCGCCACGAGGAGCCGGCGGCCGACGCGGCCGCCGAGCAGAAGGCGGCCGGCGAGCGGGCCCGCCAGGGCCCGTTCGGCGGCGACCTCAAGGCGCTCGACAAGGCGAAGGGCCTCGCCGCGGACCTCAACAAGAAGGCCGAGGACGAGCAGGAGCAGGTGGACCGGGCGCAGAAGTAGCGGGATGGGCACTCCCACCGCGCCGCACCCGCGGCAGCCGCTCGTCGCCGCATGGGTCGCCCAGGTCGTGGGCACCATCGTGCTGGCTTTCGTGGTCTATGCGTTCGTGCGGGCCATGGGCTCGCCCTTCTCGAGTTCGGACGCGATGAAGCCGTACGTCTTCACCGCGATCCTCGGCGCCGCTGCGCCCGCGCTCTACTACCTGCGCGTCTACAAGCGCCGCCTCGACGCCGACGCGATCGCCATGGCGGAGCGCGGCGGCACGCCCGAGCCGCAATTGCGCAAGGCGCTCCTGCGCTCGCTCGCGATCGGCGGCGCGCTGTGCGAGCTGCCCATGGCGGCCGGCGCGCTCGACCTCTTCCTCGGCGGCGAGCCGCGCTGGTTCATCGGCGCGACCTTCATCACGCTCGCGATCCGTCTCTCCTACCGTCCCTTCACGCGCAGGGGTTCCTGACGCCATGCCCGCGATCCGAAGCCGGCTCGACGTGTCCTCGCCGGCGTTCCGCGCCAACTCCGACCACCATCGCGCGCTCGCCGAGGATCTTCGCAAGCGCGTCGCGGAGCTCGCCGAAGGCGGCGGCCCCGAGGCGCAGAAGAAGCACACCGCGCGCGGCAAGCTCCTGCCGCGCGACCGCGTGCGCGCCCTTCTCGATCCGGGCGCACCGTTCCTCGAGCTCTCGCAGCTCGCCGCGTGGGGCATGTACGACGGCGACGCGCCGAGCGCGGGCCTCGTCACGGGCATCGGGCGCGTCGAGGGCCGCGAGGTGGTGATCGTCGCGAACGACGCGACCGTGAAGGGCGGCACCTACTACCCGATGACGGTGAAGAAGCACCTGCGCGCGCAGGAGATCGCCGCGCAGAACCGGCTCCCCTGCATCTACCTCGTCGATTCGGGCGGCGCGTTCCTGCCGCTGCAGGACGAGGTGTTCCCGGACAAGGAGCATTTCGGCCGCATCTTCTACAACCAGGCGAACCTCTCCGCGCTGGGCATCGCGCAGGTCGCCGTGGTGATGGGCTCGTGCACCGCGGGCGGCGCCTACGTGCCCGCGATGTGCGACGAGTCCGTGATCGTGAAGGGCCAGGGGACCATCTTCCTCGGCGGGCCGCCCCTCGTGAAGGCCGCCACCGGCGAGGTGGTGAGCGCCGAGGAGCTCGGCGGCGGCGAGGTCCACTCGCGCACCTCGGGCGTCACCGACCATCTCGCCGACGACGACCGCCACGCGCTCGCGATCGCGCGGGAGATCATCCGCCATTCGAAAAATGGGGACAGACCCCTTTTTCCCTTTGGCGGAACGGGTGTTCCCCCTATCGGAAAAAGGGGTCTGTCCCCGGTTTCCGAGCCCCTCTACCCCGCCGAGGAGCTCTACGGCATCGTCCCGAAGGATCCGCGCCAGCCGTTCGACGTGCGCGAGATCATCGCGCGCCTCGTGGACGGGAGCGACTTCCACGAGTTCAAGGCGCTCTACGGGACGACGCTCGTCGCGGGATTCGCCACGCTGCACGGCATGCCGGTCGGCATCCTCGCGAACAACGGCATCCTCTTTTCCGAGTCGGCGCTCAAGGGCACCCACTTCATCGAGCTCTGCTGCCAGCGCGGCATCCCGCTCCTCTTCCTGCAGAACATCACGGGCTTCATGGTGGGCCGCAAGTACGAGCAGGGCGGCATCGCCAAGGACGGCGCGAAGATGGTGACCGCGGTCTCCTGCGCGCAGGTGCCGAAGCTCACCGTGCTCATCGGCGGCAGCTTCGGCGCGGGCAACTACGGCATGTGCGGGCGGGCGTTCAACCCGCGCTTCCTCTGGTCGTGGCCCAACTCGCGCATCTCGGTGATGGGGGGCGAGCAGGCGGCGAGCGTGCTCGCCACGGTGCGCCGCGACGGCATCGAGGCGAAGGGCGGCAAGTGGTCGAAGGACGAGGAAGAGGCGTTCAAGGCGCCGATCCGCGAGCAGTACGAGCGCCAGGGGCATCCCTACTACGCCACGGCGCGCCTGTGGGACGATGGCGTGATCGATCCCGCCGACACGCGCCGCGTGCTCGCGCTGGGGCTCGCCGCCGCCCTGAACGCGCCGATCGAGGAGACGCGCTTCGGCGTGTTCCGCATGTAAAGCCTCCCTCCCCCTCGGGGGAGGGTCGGGAGAGGGTAAACGTCCATGACCGCACTCGCCATCGAACGCCAGGGCCCGATCGGGCTCGTCACCATGAACCGCCCCGAGCGCCACAACGCGTTCGACGACGTGCTGATCGCGGAGCTCACGGAGGCGCTGCGCTCGATGGAAGCGGAGGAAGGCGTGCGCGTGGTGGTGCTTTCCGGCGCCGGCAAGTCCTTCTCGGCGGGCGCGGACCTCCACTGGATGCGGCGCATGGCGGGCTACTCGATGGACGAGAACCGCCGCGATTCCATGGGCCTCGCGACGCTCATGCGCACGCTCGCGCACCTGCGCAAGCCGACGGTCGCGCGCGTGCACGGCCCGGCCTACGGCGGCGGGGTGGGCCTGGTCGCGTGCTGCGACGTGGCGATCGCGACGCACGCGGCGACCTTCGCGCTCACCGAGGCGAAGCTCGGGCTCATTCCGGCGGTGATCTCACCCTACGTGGTCGCCGCGATCGGCAGCCGCGCGGCGCGGCGCTACTTCCTGAGCGCCGAGCGCATGGACGCGGGCGAAGCGTACCGGCTGGGCCTGGTGCACGGCGTCGCGGCCTCCGAGGGAGACCTCGACGAGAAGGTCGGCATCGTGGTGGATTCCATGCTCGCGTGCGGGCCGGTGGCGCAGCGGGAAGCGAAGGAGCTGATCCGCGCCGTGGCGGGACGGCCCGTCACGAGCGAGCTCATCCAGGACACCGCCGAGCGCATCGCGCGGCTGCGCGCCTCGCCCGAGGGCCGCGAAGGCGTCTGCGCATTCCTCGAGAAGCGCCGCGCATCCTGGGTGCCGCCGGATCCCGATCCGGTCGTGCCGCCCGAGCCGATCATCTAGGCGCGGCCTTCTCCCGCCGCGCGGCGACCGCCTCCAGCACCGCGCGCCGCTCGTCGTTCGTCATCCCGCCCCACTGCGCGATCTCGTCGAGGGTCCGCAGGCACCCGGTGCAATAGGCGCCCTCGGGATCGAGCACGCACACCTTGATGCACGGCGAGGGCACCGGCGCGTCGCTCATGCCCTTGCCCCGTCGCGCACGGCCTCCCAGCGCGCGACGATCGCGTGCAGCGCGTCGAGGCCGTCGGTGAGCGCGGCCGGCCCCGGCTGCAGGATGAGGCTCGACTTCACCTCGTGCAGTTGGCCGTCGCGCACGGCGGGCACCCGGTCCCAGCCGGGCCGCGCCGCGACGCGCTCGGGGCGAAACTTCTTCCCGCACCACGAGCCGATCACGATGTCCGGCGCGCGCCGCACCACTTCCGACGGATCCTCGAGGATGCGCTCGCGCCCCAGCCGGCATGCCGCGCGCTCCGGGAAGACGTCGTCGCCGCCCGCGATCCCGACGAGCTCGCTCACCCAGCCGATCGCGCTGATGGGCGGCTCGTCCCATTCCTCGAAGTAGACGCGCGGCCGCCGGGGAAGGCGCGCCGCGGCCTCGCGCACCGACTGCACGTGCGCCTCGAGCGCGGCGGCGTAGCGCTCCGCGCGCCCGGCGGCGCCCACCATCGCGCCCAGCCGGCGCACGTAGCCGAGGATCCCGTCCACGCTGCGATGGTTCGCGATCCACACCTCGACGCCGCGCTTCACCAGCGCCTGCGCGATGTCGGCCTGGATGTCGGAGAAGCCGATCACGAGGTCGGGTACCAGGCGCTCGATGGCTTCCACCTTCGCGCTCGTGAACGCGGAGACCTTCGGTTTCTCGCGGCGGGCGCGGGCCGGGCGCACGGTGAACCCGGAGATGCCGACGATGCGGCGCTCCTCGCCGAGCGCGTAGAGCACCTCGGTGGGCTCCTCGGTGAGGCAGACGATGCGCTCGGGGTACCGGCTCGCACGGCCGACGGTCGCCGACGATGGCGGGGCAAGGCGATCGGCGTGGTTCATGCGCGCCATGTTAACGCCAATGCCCAGGGGCGCCCGCGCGGCGGCCCTGGGCGGTTGTTGCGGCGGCCTCCCGAGGCTTCCGGAAGGACGATGGTCAGTTGATCGTGATCGTCTTCGCCACCACCACGCCGTTCGCCGAGTAGCCTTCGTACTCCGCGCGCTGGCCGATGGCGAACCCCTGCGCGCCGTTCCACGAGACCGTCGCGCACGACGGCACCTGCACCGTCACGCTGCCCACCACGATGTAGCCGGAGCCGACCGCGGTGATGCGCCCCTTGCTGTGCGCCTTCTTCGCGCCCGGCGGCGCCGTGCACGAATAGGACGGCACGGGAGCCGGCGCCGGCTTCACGGTCATGCTCGTCGCCGCGCACATCCCGGTTCCGTCCAGCGTGCCCGCGTAGTCGACGAGCTCGCCCACGGCGAATCCCGTCGTGCCGCCCGTGAACGTGGTGCCATCGGGAGTCGGCGTGTAGATCACGCTCTGGCCGCCCGCGGCGAGCCCGCCGTTGATGTCCAGCCAGAACTTGTTCACGCCGCTGATCGGCGCGTTCGTGTCGGAGCAGGCGACCGGTGCGGCGACCGGGGCGTCGACCACCATCGATTCGGCCGAGCTGAGCGTGGACTGCGCCGAGTCGGTCACCGTCACCGTGAAGCTGTAGCTGCCCGCCGTGGTCGGCGTGCCCGAGACGAGGCCCGTCGAGACGTCGATCGCGAGGCCCGGCGGGAGCCCCGCCGCGAGCCAGGTGTACGGAGCGACGCCACCGGAAGCGGAGAGCGCCGCGCTCGAGTACGCGACGCCCACCGTGGCGTTGGGCAGCGCTCCGCTCACCGCGAGGGGCGCGGGCGGCGCAGGCGTGGGCGTCGTCGCGCTCACGGTCATCGTCCAGCTCGCCGCCGAGGTGTTCGACGGATTGACGATGCCGCTGTAGTTGCCGACGTACGGCTGGCCGTTGCCCGCGAGCTGGCAGCCGGCGATTCCCGTGCACGACGCGTAGAAGGTCGTCT
>DATIVM010000109.1:0-7081 GCA_035465975.1 Usitatibacter sp. | reverse complement strand
AAGATCTGGCGCACCCACGCCGACCGCCCGAAGGGGTTCTTCCCCGTGGTTCGCAGGCGCCTGCTGTCGATGCTCATGGTGGTCGCCGTCGGGCTGCTGCTCATCGGCTCGGTCCTCGTGAGCGCGCTCCTCTCGGCGCTCGGCGAGGAGCTCTTCGGCGGGCGCGCCGAGACGATCCGCGCGCTGGAGTTCGGCGGCTCGGTCCTCGCCATCACCGGGCTCTTCGCGATGATCTACAAGATGCTGCCGAGCGCGCGCATCGCGTGGGGCGACGTGTGGATGGGCGCCGCGGTGACCTCGGTGCTCTTCTGGCTGGGCAAGTTCCTGATCGGGCTCTACCTGGCCCGCACGGCGGTGGGCTCCATGTTCGGCGCCGCGGGCGCGGTGATCGCGCTCGTCGCCTGGGTGTACTACTCGGCGCAGGTGTTCTTCCTCGGCGCGGAGTTCACGCGCGTCTATGCGCTTCGCCACGGATCGCACCAGGCCGACATGGACCTCGCGAGCGCCTCGGGCCGCGACGACGAGAAGGTGATGCTCGAGCGCGCGCGGCGCATCGTGAAGGGCAAGGATCCGATCTTCTCGGGGTGAGAAGGGGAAAAGGGGTCAGATTACTTTTTCGTCATGGCGAAAAAGTAATCTGACCCCTTTTCCTACCCTTTTCCTCCGCCGCTTCCCTACTTCAACGGCTTGAAGCGCAGCCGGTGCGGCTGCGCGGCTTCCTCTCCGAGCCGCTCCAGCTTGTCCTCCTCGTACTCGCGGTAGTTGCCCGGATAGAAGTACCACTGCGAGTTGCCTTCCGCGGCGAGGATGTGGGTCGCGATGCGGTCGAGGAACCAGCGGTCGTGGGATATCACCATCACGGTGCCCGCGAACTCGGTGAGCGCATCCTCGAGCGCGCGCAGCGTCTCGACGTCGAGGTCGTTCGACGGCTCGTCGAGGAGCAGCACGTTGCCGCCGGCGAGGAGCGTCTTCGCGAGGTGCAGGCGCCCGCGCTCGCCTCCGGAGAGGTTGCCGCACAGCTTCTGCTGGTCCTGGCCCTTGAAGTTGAAGCGGCCCAGGTAGGCGCGCGACTGGATCTCGAACTTGCCGATCGCGAGGATGTCCTGGCCGTTCGACACCGCCTCCCACACGTTCTTCTTGTCGGGCAGCTTGCGCGTCTGGTCGACGAACGAGAGCTGCACCGTGTGTCCGATCTTCACCTCGCCCGCGTCGGGCTTCTCCTTGCCGGTGATCATGCGGAAGATCGTCGACTTGCCCGCGCCGTTCGGCCCGATGATGCCGACGATCGCGCCGGGCGGGATCGTGAAGGAGAGGTTGTCGATGAGCAGGCGGTCGCCGTAGCCCTTCGACACGTTCTTGAACTCGATCACGTCGTTGCCGAGGCGCTCGGCGATCGGGATGAAGATCTCGGCCGTCTCGTTGCGCTTCTGGTACTCGTACGAGTTGAGCTCCTCGAAGCGCTTGAGGCGCGCGATGTTCTTCGTCTGCTGGCCCTTGGCGGTGCGCCGCACCCACTCGAGCTCCTTCTTGATCGCCTTCTGGCGCGCCGTCTCGCTCGACTCCTCGCGCTGCAGGCGCTCGCGCTTCTGCTCGAGCCACTCCGAATAGTTGCCCTTGTACGGGATGCCCGAGCCGCGGTCGAGCTCGAGGATCCATTCCGCCGCGTTGTCGAGGAAGTAGCGGTCGTGGGTCACCGCGACGACGGTGCCGGGGAAGCGCGCGAGGTACTGCTCGAGCCATTCGACGCTCTCGGCGTCGAGGTGGTTGGTGGGCTCGTCGAGGAGCAGCATGTCGGGCTTCGAGAGGAGCAGGCGGCAGAGCGCGACGCGGCGCTTCTCGCCGCCGGAGAGCACGTCCACCTTCGCCTCCCACGGGGGCAGGCGCAGCGCGTCGGCCGCGATCTCGAGCTGCGTGTCGAGCGTCGACGAATCGGCCGAGGCGAGCAGCTTCTCGAGCCGCTCCTGCTCGACGGCGAGCTTGTCGAAGTCGGCGTCGGGCTCCGCGTACGCGGCGTATACCTGGTCCAGGCGCTTCTTCGCGTCGAACACCTCGCCCAGCCCTTCCTCGACTGCCTCGCGCACCGTGTGCCCGGGCTCGAGCTGCGGCTCCTGCGCGAGATAGCCGATGCGGATGCCGGGCATCGGCGTCGCCTCGCCCTCGTAATCCTTGTCGAGGCCGGCCATGATCTTCAGCAGGGTCGACTTGCCCGCACCGTTGAGGCCCAGCAGGCCGATCTTCGCCCCGGGGTAGAACTGGAGCGAGATGTTCTTGAGGATCTGCCGCTTCGGGGGAACGGTCTTCCCCACGCGGATCATCGTGTAGACGTACTGGGCCATGGAATTCTTGCGAGGTGAAGCGAGAGGCGGTCCGCAAGGATATCAAATTCGGGTACGTCCCGGCCGCATGGCGCAGCGGGAACGGCGCTGGAGCGGACGATCGATCGCCGCCCGACGCCTTCGGACGATCACGGCCCCGGGACAAAAAAATGCCGGCGGGATCTCTCCGGCCGGCGAAGAGCAGGTCAGGAAATTCGGGGCGCTATCTCGTGCTCGTGCGCGGGGCGAGCCATGAGCCGGCTTCGCGCGTGTCGTTCCCGCGCGCCACCCGAGCCTGCGCCGGCTGCCGGGCCGCGGCCACGCGGCCCGCGTTCGCATGCCACCCGAAGTCGACGTCGGGCCACGCGGTCCACGCGAAGGCGGGCACCGCCGCGCTCGCGATCGCGGCCGTCGCGAAGCCCGCATGGATGACGCGTTGGATCGGGCGCATCGTGTCCTCGCACGAATGAGGCTACGAGGATCAAGTTACGCCCCGCCGCGCGGCGGCAATGCCAGCCGCCCACGGATTCTCCGGTCGGCCGCTGCTGACAACCCCGCGCTAGTACTCGACGACGATGCCCGCCCGCGCATGAGCTTCGCCCCCTCCGAAGCGGGCGAGCTCCCGGCGCTCCTCAGGCCTTGTCCGCGGCAACGAGGGTGGTGCGCAGCGTGGTGACGCCCTCGATCGCGCATTCGACCACGTCGCCCGGCTTGAGGTAGAGCTGCTCGGCGTCGGGCTTGCCGAGGGCGACGCCGCCCGGGGCACCCGTGGAGAACATGTCGCCGGGCTCGATCGGGATGTAGCGCGAGAAGTGCTCGAGGATCGCGGGAAGCTTCCAGATCTGGTCGCGCGTGTTGACGCGCAGGCGCTCCTCGCCGTTCACGGAGCACGTGATCCACAGGTCGTAGGGATCGGCGATCTCGTCCATGGTGACGATCTCCGGGCCGAGGGGACCGAAGCCCGGCGCGTTCTTCGACGTCCAGAAGCGCGAGCCCGAGGCCACCTCGCGCTTCTGCATGTCGCGATCGGTGAGGTCGTTGAGGAGGGTCACGCCGACCGCGTAGTCCATCGCCTCCTCGTCGCCCTTCACGCCAAGCGCGCGCCGGCCGATCACGAACACCAGCTCCGGCTCGTAGTCGAGGCGCTTCACCGGCGCCGGGATCGCCACCTTCGCGTCGTGCCCCACGAGGCAGGAGTTGAGCTTCACGAAGCCCGTCACCTCCTGCGGCATTTCCTTGATGAGGTCGTTCTTCTTCAGCTCCTCGAGGTGCGCGCGATAGTTCTTGCCCACGCAGAGGAGCTTGTCCGGATCGGGCACCGGCGGCAGGAAGCGGATCGCGCGTTCCTCGAGGAGCGCGCCCGCGAAGCGGCCCGCGTCGGTCTGCGCCTTGCGCGCCAGCGCCTGCACCCGCGAGAGCGCACCGCGACCTTCGCGCAGCAGCGCCTTCATGGATGCGGGGAGCGGCTCGCCGTCGACGCGCGAGGCGCCTTCGATGTCGAGGACGCGGTGGCCGACCCTCACGCCGATGCGCGGCGTGCCGGCCGGTGAGGATGCATAGGTGATGAGCCGCATGAAGCGGCCATCATCGCTTGAATCGCGCGAAAAGGAAACCCGAGAAAGACGATGCCGGCGCAGGGCGCGCCGGCATCGGGCACGACGCCGGGTGCCGCGTAGGGTCGCGCGTCAGCGCAACGAGCCCACCGTCACGCTGGGTGCCGCGAGCGCCGTGCCCCACGAAGAGGGCAGGTGCCGCGGAAGGGTCATGGCGGCCGCCGCGACCAGCGTCGCGAGCAACACGCGTCGGGTCCACATGGGGACGCCTCCTGGTTTCGGTCTCTCGGCTGCAGCGTACGACGCGACGCCGCGCGCGCTCTGCCGGCCGGCGACGCGCGGCGGCGTCGGAACCGGCCGACGGAGCGCGTCGGCGCGCGCGCGACCTACTTGCCGGGGCCACCGCCCGCGCCGGAGCCCGAGCTGCCCGCCGCGGAGCCGGAGCTGCCGGCCGCGGAGCCGCTCGCGCCCGCCGAGGAGCCGCTCGTGCCCCCCGGGGTGCCGCCCGCGCCCGCAGTCGACGACCCCGCGGCGCCGGGGGCCGCGCTCGACGGACCGCCGGACGCGCCCTGCGTCTCGTTGGTCGCGTTGCCCTGGCGGGCGCCGGTCATCTTGCAGTCGGCGGGAAGCGTGGCGTGCTTGGTCTTGTCGCACCGGTCGCCGATGTCCTTCGACGTCGCCTTCGAGGTGGACGAGCCGGTGTCGCTCGAGTAGTTGGTCTTGATGAAGCCGGCGTGTGGCGCGCCGTGGAAGGCGGTGCCGCTCACGCCGCTCTTGCTCTTCTTGGTCTTCCGGGTCTTGTCGGTGTCGGAAGCCGCCTGGTCGCCGGAGGACTGGCCGCTCGTGCTCGAGGCGCTCGAAGCGTCATTGTCCGACGAGGCCTTCGGCTTCTGCCCGGAGCGCGTCTCGGCCGGCGTGTTGGTCGCGTTCTCGTGCGCGAGGCCGGAGGAGCTCATGTGCGAGGTCGCGTTGTCGAGGCCGGTGGACTTCGACGTGTTGCCGCTCGCGTTGTCGCTGCTGCTGGTGCCGCTCGTCGCGCTCGGGCTGGTGCTCGACGCGGAGCCGCTCGTCGACGCGCTGCCGTTCAACGCGGCGCTGCCGCTCGTCGAGGACCGGGTGTCGGACGAGGACGACGCGGCGCCGTTGTATTTGGACGACGACGTGCCGTTGTAGGTCTGCGAGGTGCTGGTGCTGTCGTTCGTGCTCGGGGATTTCTTGTTCTTGTGCATGTCGCCGAGCGCGAGGGCGGAGCCGCTCGCGAGCAGGACGACGGACGAAAAGAAAACGGGCGCGAGCTTGCGCATTTGGGCCTCCTGAGATGGTTGGTAGAAGCTTGCAGGAGACCGGGTTGCAAGCGGCGTGCCACGCACTCGGCCGCTTCACCGGGGGGTGAACACGGGACCGCGCGAAGTTTTTACGGCGTGCCGACAAAAAAAGTGCCGACGCGGGCGCGCCGGCACGGGGCTTCACTGCGCCATCGTTACCAGCGGTGGGGATGGTGATGCCGGAGCGGGACCCACACACCGGCCCGCCAGGCCCAGCGACCGTGGCGCGGTACCCACACGGCGGGCGCGTAGCGGAAGCCGGGACGCGCGACGATCCAGTGGCCCGGCACCCAGGCATAGCGTCCGTAGCGCCATTCCCATGCGCCGGGCACCCAGACCCAGCCGGGACGCGGCGCGGGAAGCACTCGATAAGGAACGGGCGGTGGCGCGACGCCGACGAAGAACCCGACGTGCGCGTGGGCGGCGGCCGGAAGCGAGGCGGCCCCGGCCGCCGCCGCGAGGACTGCTGCAGCGATCAACTTGCGCATGGTGTCACCTCCTGCGCGCTACAACGCAGCAGCCCGCGCGGGCGATGACACGCCGGAATTACTGCACGTACGGGTTGTTCGGCCGCGCGTCGTAGCGGTTCGGCACGCCGTCGTTGTCGCGGTCGCGGTCCCAGCGATTGGGGATCCCGTCGTGATCGCGATCGCGCTCGGCGTAGCGCCGCGCCTCCCAGGGCTCGCGGTGCCATCCGCCGCGCTCGAGCACCCAGCGTCCGCCGTGGTTCTCCCAGTGCGACGGGTGCCAGTACATGCCGTGCCGCGCGCGGACCCAGTGGCCCGGCACCCAGAAGTAGCGCCCGTGCCGCCAATCCCAGTAGCCCGGCTCCCAGACGAAGCCGTGGCGCGGCGCGGGCACGTATTCGTGGCGCGGTGCGGGCGGCGCGACGTCGAGATAGACGCCGACGTCGGCCGACGCGGGCAGCGGCACGATCGCGCCGAGGGTCGAGGCGGCGAGCGCCGCGAGGAGGAGCTTGGGTATTCGCATGGTGTTCCCTCCATGATGTGGGGCGTGACTCCAACATACCGAGCGCTTCCCCGCGACCTCTGCCGGGCCGCCTCCCATTCGCCCGTCGGCCGCCTCCGACAGGCCGGCGGAACGCGGGACGTCGCGCTGGGGTAAATTGTCGGTCTCCCCGAGGACATCGCCATGGCTCTCCTTTCCGACGCACCATCCCTCGCACGCCCCGAGCTCGAGGCCTTCTGGATGCCGTTCACCGCGAACCGCCAGTTCAAGGCGGCGCCGCGCATGCTGGTCAAGGCCGAGGGCATGTACTACACGACCGACGACGGCCGCCGCCTCCTCGACGGCTTCGCGGGCCTCTGGTGCTGCAACGCGGGGCACTGCCGCAAGCCCATCGTCGAGGCGATCCAGAAGCAGGCCGCGACCATGGATTACGCGCCGGCCTTCCAGATGGGCCAGCCGCTCGCCTTCGAGCTCGCGAGCCGCCTCGCGCGCATGGCGCCCGGCAGCCTCGACCACGTCTTCTTCTGCAACTCCGGCTCCGAGGCGGTGGACAGCGCCCTCAAGATCGCGCTCGCCTACCACCGCGTGCGCGGCGAGGGCGCGCGCACGCGCCTCATCGGCCGCGAGCGCGGCTACCACGGGGTGGGCTTCGGCGGCATCTCCGTGGGCGGCATCCCGAACAACCGCAAGATGTTCGGCACGATGCTCGCCGGCGTCGACCACCTGCCCCACACGCACAACCTCGAGAAGAACGCGTACACGCGCGGGCAGCCGGAGTGGGGCGCGCACCTCGCCGACGAGCTCGAGCGCCTGGTCGCGCTGCACGACGCCTCGACCATCGCCGCGGTCATCGTCGAGCCGATGGCGGGCTCCACCGGCGTGCTCGTCCCGCCGCGCGGCTACCTCGAGCGGCTGCGCG
>DATIVM010000108.1:0-4621 GCA_035465975.1 Usitatibacter sp. | reverse complement strand
GTCGCCGCCCGGCGACGCCGGCGCGGCGAGCGCCGGGCCGGCGGCGAGCGCAAAGGCGGCGAGGAGCGCGGCGAGGAAAGCGAGGGCGTTTCGAGGAGCGGACACGGGAGCCTCCGAAGGAGTGACTCCCCCGCCGGGGTGGTCGTTCTCGTGCGGCGGGCGCGCAAACAAAAACCCCGCCGGATGGCGGGGTTCCTGGGAAGGGCAGCGACTCAGGCCAGGGAGGGGTGGCGGGTGGGCGCCTCCTGCTCCGGCGGCATCGGCGGCATCGGCTGCACCGGCATGCCGTTGCGGGGCTTGCGCCGGATCTCGTCCTTTTCCCGGGCGCGGCGAGCCATCTCGGCATACGCGCGCTTCACCATCTCGAAATCGTACTCGTATGTCATCGGCCGCTCCTTCAGGTAATCACGAGGATGAGTGTCCGTCATCGCTCGGGAAGATGCCTATCAGACATGTCCTACGAAGACCCTGTTTTCCCGGTCGCGCTAGTATGCGCTCACAACACGACGCGACCGTGAGAGGACAGCATGGAACTTCCCGTCAACAAATTCAAGCGCTCGTTAATGGCCGGCCGGCAGCAGATCGGCCTGTGGGTTTCGCTCGCGAGCGCCTACAGCGCGGAGCTCGTCGCCGGCTCCGGTTTCGACTGGCTGCTCATCGACACCGAGCATTCGCCCAACGAGGTGGACAACACGCTCGCGCAGCTCCAGGCGGTGGCGGCATCGCCCGTGTCCGCGGTGGTACGCCCCGCCTGGAACGACAAGGTGCTCATCAAGCGCCACCTCGACATCGGCGCGCAGTCGTTGCTCGTCCCGTACGTGCAGACGGAGGAAGAAGCCGCGGCGGCGGTCGCGGCCACGCGCTTCCCGCCGCACGGCGTGCGCGGCGTCGCGGGCATGACGCGCGCGACGCGCTTCGGCCGCGTCGCCGATTACGCGAAGCGCGCGCACGAGGAGCTTTGCCTGCTGGTGCAGATCGAGACCCGGCCGGGCCTCGACCACCTCGAGGCGATCACGCGCTGCGACGGCGTGGACGGCGTCTTCATCGGCCCCGCCGACCTCGCCGCGGGCCTCGGCCATCCCGGCGAGCAGTCGCACCCCGAGGTGCAATCGGCGATCCGCGACGCGCTCGCGCGCATCGCGAAGTGCGGCAAGGCCTCCGGCATCCTCGCCACGGACGAGGCTTCGGCGCGGCGTTACATGGAATGGGGGACGACCTTCACCGCCGTGGGCCTCGACGCGATGATCCTCGCGCGCGAGACCGAAAAGCTGGCCGCCCGGTTCAGGATCGCTTGATGGCGTCGAGCGGCGAGCCCTCGTCCCGATACGAAGCCGCAACAGGTTCGGGACCCCCGCGCCGTTCCCGCTGAACGTCGCCTCGCGACGCCGTTCGTCTATCTGACTTGCCGCCGGCCCGAAGGCCGGCGGCTCCGTCATCGAACCCGTCCACCGCGCTCGGATGTCCCTTCGCGCGGGCCGGGCGGCGACCCGAAATCCTCGTTAGGCGGGCCGCGCACAGCCCGCGAAGTCGCCGGTTACAGCATCAACCATTCGCGAAGCGCCGCGCGCGCCTCCTGCTCGAAGCGCGCGTGCGCGTTCGCGATCCGCGCCGGCATGCCGGGCGGCACCTCGGCCCCGTACAGCGCGAATCCGCGCTGCCGGTTCCTCAACTTCAGCCTGCGCGCCGGCATGAGGGGCCGCCATGCCGGTTTCAGGATCATCGCGTTCATCGTCAGCACCGTTCTCTTTCGTGTTCTGGCATCCCGGAAGCAAAAAGCCCGGAGGTTTCTTCAAC
Organism: Usitatibacter sp.; assembly: GCA_035465975.1. GTDB lineage: Bacteria > Pseudomonadota > Gammaproteobacteria > Burkholderiales > Usitatibacteraceae > Usitatibacter. Next base: position 2,827 of record DATIVM010000108.1, on the reverse strand, counting down.
TCTCCGGGCTTTGCGCGGGATTCCTCGCTGGCGATGAGGAATGCTATGGCGTCGATCTCCCGGAGGGTGGCCGGCCGTGGGCAATGACGCCCTCGGCATCCCGCGGCATGCGGGACCCGAACGCGCAAGGCGCCTGGATCGGCAGTCGTTTGAAGAAGTCGGTCATGGAAATCGCACGCACTCTCGGGTGAATCTCGATGGAACGAATGCTGCCATGCAGCAATGGGCGCGTCAAGCGGCGCGCAGCTCCTTTTTCGCGCGCGCTCGCGCGCTTTCCTACAGGGCTGCGCCGAACGGCGTTGCCGCGCGGCGACGGCGCGCGGCAACGCCGGAACTCGCGCGCCGTTCGAGCGGTCGCACCTTGCAGGCCGCACGCCATCGTCCGGAGGCTCCCGGCGCGCGGTCGTCGCGAAAGGAGCCCGTCATGAGCCACCCCTCCTCCCCCACGGACAAGAACGGCACTGCGCACCGCCCGCGCAATCGCGGCGCCATCCGTACGCACCTCGGGCGCAAGCGCGTCGGGCCGCGGGCGCGCGTGGAGCGCAATCTGCCGCTCTCGGCGGCGGCCGGCGCGAGCATGCTCGCGCAGGGCGGCCAGGAGGACCTGTTCGACCGGCTGCTCGACACGTTCCAGAAGCTCTTCGCCAAGGCGGGCGAGACGACGGCGGGCGCGTTCGAGAGCGCTCTCGATGCCGCGTGCAACACCCTGGTCGCCGCCGGGGAATTCACCGCGGACAACGCGCAGCGCCTGCGCGAGTACCTGCGCCGCGACCTGCTGCAGCGCGACCACCCGCAGATGACTTTCCGCACCGGCGACATCACCACCGCCGGGACCCTCACCTGCTCGGGATGCGGCTGGACGATCCGCACCACGCGCACCACCGCTCTCCCGCCGTGCCCGCGGTGCACGGAAACGTCGTTCCGCAAGACGGCCTGACGCGCCCTTGGGCTCGATCCAGCTCTTCCCGCGGCGCGGCGCCGTCACCCTCGCGGACGTCTGGCGCGTCGCGCCGATCGCGACGGGCGGCGCGATGCGCGTGCGCCCGGCGCGGGTCGAGGACTACGCGGCGGTGCGCGCGCTCGAGCGGCAGGCGCACGTGGGCGCGCAGGCGACGACGCTGCGCCAGTTCGAGAGCCGCCGCCAGGCGTTCCCCGAGGGACAATGGGTCGTCGAGTGCGACGGCTCGATCGCCGGCGCGGGCGGCTCGCTCGTCCTCGCGTGGGAGCGCCATCCCGGTGACCCGACGTGGAAAGCGCTCACCGGCGACGGCACGTTCCTCACCCACGATCCGCAGGGGCGCACGCTGTTCGCCTTCGACACGGTCGCGGACTTCTCGCGCCGCGGCTTCGGGGTCGCGCGCGCGCTGCACCTCGCGCGCCGGCGCCTGTGCCGGCGCCTCAACCTGCGGCGCATCGCCGCGGCGCTTCCGCTGCCCGGCTACCGGGCGCTGCGCGAGGGCCTCTCCCCCGAGCTCTACGCGGAGCGCGCCGTGTGGGGCGAGATGGAGGAGCCGGTGCTGCGTTTCCACCTCGCGCAGGGCTTCCAGTACTGCGGCATCCTCCACGACTTCCTTCCGGAAGACGAAGCCTCGTGCGGCCACGCCGCGCTGCTCGCCTGGCTGAATCCGCTCTACGCGCCGCCGGGGCCGAGCGCGAGGGTCGCCTCGCAGCGCGCGCGCAAGTGCGCCTGAGCTGAGGACCGCTGGCGCCGGGCGTGGTGTACGCTCGCGGCTTCGCGCGCGCGCCGTGCGCCCGCCGCCGTCCCGCCCGACTTGAATTCCATCATCCTCCTGCTGTCCATCGCGGCGTTCGCGAGCTCCGCGTCGATGCGCGTGACCGACGCGCTGCTGCCGCGCATCGGATCGGAGTTCGACGTGGGCCTCGCCGCCGCATCCGCCGCCATCACCAGCTTCTCGGTCGCCTACGGCGCGATGCAGCTCCTGTTCGGCCCCCTCGGCGACCGCTTCGGGAAGCTGCACGTCGTCGCGGCGGCCGCCGGCGGCGCGGCGCTCGCGAGCTTCGCGTGCTTCACGGTGAGGGGCTTCGAGGCGCTCCTCATCGCGCGCGCGGCCGCGGGCGGCTTCTGCGCCTGCATGATCCCGCTCTCCATGGCATGGATCGGCGACGTGGTGCCCTACGAGGAGCGCCAGCCGGTGCTCGCGCGCTTCCTCATCGGGCAGATCATGGGCGTGGCGGGAGGCGCCGCGCTCGGGGGATTCGCGGCCGAGTCGGCGCAATGGCGCTGGCCCTTCGCGCTGCTCGCCGCCTGGCTCGCGCTCGGCTGCGTGGCGCTCGCCTTCGCCGCGCGCCACGAACCGGCGCCGCGCAGCGCCTCGAGCCGCTTCTTCCGCGATCTCGCCGGCGTCTTCTCGGGATACTGGGCGCGCGTGGTGCTCGCCACGGTGTTCGCCGAGGGAATGGTGGTGTTCGGCGCGCTCGCGTTCGTGCCGACGCACCTGCACTACGTGCGCGGCATGGAGCTCTCGAAGGCGGGATCGATGCTGGTGGCGTTCGGCCTCGGCGGCGTCGGCTTCGCGCTCGCGGTGCGCCACGCGGTGCGCCGCCTCGGCGAGACCGGCCTCGCGGTGGGCGGGACGTTCCTCCTCGCCGGCGGGCTCGCGCTCCTCGCCCTCGTGCCGTGGCCCGCGTTCGCGCCCGTCGGTTGCCTCGCCGCGGGCTTCGGCTTCTACATGCTGCACAACACGCTGCAGACGAACGCGACGCAGATGGCGCCGCAGGTACGCGGCACCGCCGTGTCCCTTTTCGCGTCGGCCTTCTTCCTTGGCCAGTCGCTCGGTGTCGTGCTCGCCGCGGCGGCGCTCGCCCA
>DATIVM010000107.1:0-3531 GCA_035465975.1 Usitatibacter sp. | reverse complement strand
CCCCTCGGCGTTCATCGGCGTTGGATCGGCGCTCATCGGCGCTTTCATGGCCTTTGGGCTCGCCGTGTCCCACGCCGCCGGGATTGCGGTGAAGGACGACCTCGGCCGCACGGTCGAGCTCAAGCGACCGGCGCAGCGCATCGTCTCCCTCGCGCCGTTCCTGACGGAGCTCGCGTTCTCGGCCGGCGCCGGCGCGCGCGTGGTGGGCGCGAGCGCGTTCAGCGACTATCCGCCCGAGGCGAGGCGCCTCCCGCGGGTCGCGAGCGCCGCCGGCCTTTCGCTCGAGCGGCTCGCCTCGCTCCACCCGGACCTGGTGCTCGCGTGGAAGGACAGCCTGCATCCGGGCGAGGCGGAGCGCATCGCGAGGCTTGGCCCCGCGGTGTTCGTGGCCGAGGCGCGAACGCTCGCCGACGTGCCGCGGCTCCTCGCCGCGATCGGCACCCTCGCGGGCGTCGCGACGGATTCCGTGTCGCGCGGGTACGAGGAGAAGCTCGCGCGGCTGCGTCGCGAGTACGCGGATCGACCCGTCGTCCCGGTCTTCCTCGAGATCTGGAGCCACCCGCTCACGACCATCTCGGGGAAGCACTTCATGAACGAGGCCCTCTCCATCTGCCGCGCGCGCAACGTGTTCGCCGACCTGCCGGGCGTCGCCCCGGAGGTCTCGTGGGAGTCGCTCTATGCGCGCGATCCGGCCGCGATCGTGGGCGTCGGCTCGGCGCCTTCGGAGAGCCGCTTCCGCGCGAGCTGGGAAGAGCGCAAGGCATTGTCCGCCGTGCGCGAGGGGCGGCTGGTGTTCGTCGCGCCCGACCGCCTGCAGCGGCCGACGGTGCGCACGCCGGACGGAATCGAGGATCTCTGCCGCGCGCTCGACCGCGTGCGTCCGCGCTTCGCGGCGCGCGGCGCGGACGCGAAACGCTAGTCCGTTTCCCCGCCGGGACGCCAGATCGTCTCGGGCTGCTTCGCCGCGGCGTTGATGGTGCGCGCGGCGAGGAAGAGCACGTCCGAGAGGCGGTTCAGGTATTTCACGCTGAGCTCGGAGACCGCCTCGCGCGATCCGAGCGCGACCAGCGAGCGCTCGGCGCGCCGGCAGATGGCGCGCGCGAGATGGCACATCGCGCCCGCGCGGCTTCCGCCGGGGAACACGAACTCGCGCAACGGCGGCAGCGGATCGCGCAGGCTCTCGATGCGCGATTCCAGGCGCTCGAGGTGCGCCTCCCAGAGCGCCGAGCGCCCGGGGATGCAGATCTCGCCGCCCAAATCGAAGAGATCGTTCTGGACCGGCGCGAGGATCACCCGGACCGCGTCGGGCACGGGCTCGGCGAGCACGCAGCCGATCGCGCTGTTCAGCTCGTCGAGGTTGCCGAGCACCTCGATGCGCGGGGAATCCTTGCCGACGCGGGAGCCGTCGCCGAGGCCGGTGGTGCCGTCGTCGCCGGTGCGGGTGACGATCTTGGTGAGCCGTTTCGCCATGCCGCATTGTATCGTCCGCTGCTATGATTCGGCGTTCCTTGCCATCGACGACCCCGTGAAAACCAGCTTCCTGGATTTCGAGCAGCCGATCGCCGAGCTCGAGCAGAAGATCGAGGAGCTGCGCTTCGTGCAGGACGACAGCGCCGTCGACATCTCGCAGGAGATCGAGCGCCTCTCGAAGAAGAGCCGCGAGCTCACCAAGGAGATCTACGGCAAGCTCAACGCGTGGCAGATCTCCAAGGTCGCGCGCCATCCGCAGCGCCCGTACACGCTCGACTACGTGAACGCGCTGTGCACCGACTTCGAGGAGATGCACGGCGACCGCGCCTTCGCCGACGACCCGGCGATCGTGGGCGGCCTCGCGCGCTTCAACGGGCGCTCGGTGATGGTGATCGGCCACCAGAAGGGCCGCGACACCAACGACAAGATCTACCGCAACTTCGGCATGCCGCGTCCCGAGGGCTACCGCAAGGCGCTGCGCCTGATGAGGCTCGCGGAGAAGTTCGGCGTGCCGCTGCTCACGTTCGTCGATACGCCCGGCGCCTATCCCGGCATCGGCGCCGAGGAGTGCGGGCAGTCGGAGGCCATCGGCCACAACCTGTACGTGATGGCGGGCCTGCGCGTGCCGATCGTCGTGACCGTGATCGGCGAGGGCGGCTCGGGCGGCGCGCTCGCGATCGCCGTGGGCGACGTCACGCTCATGATGCAGTACTCGACCTACTCGGTGATCTCGCCCGAGGGGTGCGCCGCGATCCTGTGGAAGAGCGCGGAGAACGCGGGCGAGGCGGCCGAGAGCCTCGCCATCACCGCGCCGCGCCTCAAGGCGCTCGGCGTCATCGACAAGGTGATCGCCGAGCCGCTGGGCGGCGCGCACCGCGATCCGGCGGAGGCGGCGAAGGGCCTCAAGAAGGCGATCCAGGAAAGCCTGCGCACGCTGCAGGACCTCTCGGCCGAGCAGCTCCTCGAGCGCCGGCAGGAGCGGTGGGTGAACTACGGCAAGTTCAAGGAGATCGCAGAGTAGAGTGATTTCGGCAGCGGGAACCGCGTTTGAGCGGACCGAAAGGCGCTCGAGAAGTACGCGCAGCGCCCGGCGGCCGCTCAACGCGATCGAGCAGGCGCTTTCGCGCGCCGCAGCCGCTATCCTTGTGCCATGGATATCGATCGCCACGTCGCCGCGCGGCTCGAAGCGGCGGTTCCCGCCGGCACCGCGATCTGCGTGGGGCTCTCCGGCGGCCTCGATTCGATGGTGCTTTTCGATGCGCTCGCGCGCATCGCGCCCGGACGCGGCCACGCGGTCTGCGCCGTGCACGTGCACCACGGCCTCAGCCCGAACGCCGATGCCTGGGAACGGTTCTGCGTGGACGCGTGCGCCGCGCGCGGGATCGCGTGCACGGTCGAGCGCGTGCGCGTCGCGCGCGGCTCGGCCGAGGGCCTCGAGGCCGCGGCGCGCACCGCGCGCTACGCGGTGTACGCGGCACGGCCCGAGCCGGTCGTCGCGCTGGCCCACCACCTCGACGACCAGGCCGAGACGCTCCTCCTCCAGGTGCTGCGCGGCACGGGCCTGAAGGGCCTCGCGGCGATGCCGGAGTCGCGCGCGATTCACGGCTCGCGGGTTTCGCTGTTCCGCCCGCTCCTCGGCGTTTCGCGCGCGGCGCTGCGCGAGCACGCGCTCGCCCGGGGCCTCGCCTGGATCGAGGACGAATCCAACGCCTCGCTCGGCCCGGACCGCAACTTCGTCCGCCACGAGATCGCGCCGCGGCTCGACGGGCGCTTCCCCGGCTGGCGCGAGGCGGCCGCGCGCTGCGCGGGGCACGCGGCGCAGGCCGCCGCGCTCCTCGCGGATCTCGCCCGTCTCGACGGCGCGCCGAACGCCGCGGGCGAAGGGCTCGCGCTCGATCCGTCGCTCGCGCCGGCGCGGCGCGCGAACGCGCTGCGCACGTTCCTCGCCGGCGAGGGCCTCGCCATGCCGAGCGAGGCGCGGCTCGCGCAGATGGCGCGCCAGCTCTACGAGGCGCGCGGCGATGCGCGGGTGCGCATCGCCCACGATGGCGCGACCCTGGT
>DATIVM010000106.1:0-6729 GCA_035465975.1 Usitatibacter sp. | reverse complement strand
ATACCCGCCGATGAGTCAGGGAAGGTCCGGTCCGTGCTTGTTCGCACGCCTCTGATCAGGCGCACGAAAACCTCTCTCGCCTCATCGGCGATCATCGGCGTTGGATCGGCGGATATCGGCGCTTTCACAGCCTTTTGCATGCGTCAGCCACGTTCCCCCACTGCCGCCTCATTCACGCGGTGCGGGCGGTCGCGCCAGCGCTGCGCGAGGCGGTCGAAGTAGAGGTAGATCACGGGCGTCGTGAAGAGCGTGAGGAGCTGCGAGAAGACGAGGCCGCCCACCATCGCGATCCCGAGCGGGTGGCGCAGCTCCGCGCCCACGCCCCAGCTCACCATGAGCGGGAAGGCGCCGAGCATCGCCGCCATGGTCGTCATCAGGATCGGCCGGAAGCGCAGCAGGCACGCCTGGTAGATCGCGTCGCGCGGCGCGAGGCCCTGCTCGCGCTCGGCGTCGAGGGCGAAGTCGATCATCAGGATCGCGTTCTTCTTCACGATGCCGATGAGCAGGATGATGCCGATCACCGCGATGATCCCCAGGTCCTGGCGCGCGATCATCAGCGAGAGCAGGGCGCCCACGCCCGCGGAGGGCAGCGTCGAGAGGATCGTCACCGGGTGGATGTAGCTCTCGTAGAGCACGCCCAGCACGATGTACATCGTGACGATCGCGGCGAGGATGAGGAGCAGCGTGTTGAGGAGCGAGGCGCGGAAGGCGAGCGCCGCCCCCTGGAAGCTCGTGCGCACGCCCGCGGGCACCCCGAGCTCCTTCTGCGCCTTCTCGATCGCGTCCACCGCCTGGCCGAGCGAGCGGCCCGGCGCCAGGTTGAAGGAGATCGTCGTCGCGGGAAACTGGCCGAGGTGGCTCACCGAGAGCGCTCCCGGCCGCTCGCTCACCGTGGCGAGCGCCGAGAGCGGCACCTGCACGCCGCCCGCTCCCGGCACGTGGATCGCGTCGATGGCGGCCGGTCCCTGCCGGAATTCCGGCTTCACCTCGAGCACCACGCGGTACTGGTTCGCCTGCGTGAAGATCGTCGAGATGAGCCGCTGGCCGAAGGCGTCGTAGAGCGCGTTGTCGATCGCCGCGGGCGTGACGCCCAGGCGCCCGGCGCTGTCGCGGTCGATGGTGACGTAGGCCTGCAGCCCCTGGTCCTGCAGGTCGGAGGCGACGTCCATGAGCTGCGGAAGCCGCGAGAGGCGGTCCACGAGGCGCCCGGTCCACGTCGCGAGGTCGGACGCGTTCGCGCTTTCCAGCGTGAACTGGTATTGCGTGCGGCTCACGCGCGTCTCGATGGTGAGGTCCTGCACCGGCTGCATGTAGAGCCGCATGCCCTCGAGCCGCGAGACCCGCTCCTTGAGCCGCTCCATCACCACGCCCACGGGATCGCGCTGCGCGTGGGGCTTCAGCGCGATCAGCACGCGCCCGGAGTTGAGCGTGATGTTGGTCCCGTCCACGCCGATGAAGCTGGAGACGCTCGCGACCGCCGGATCCTCGAGGATCGTCTCCGCGAGCCGGCGGCTGCGCGCGGACATGCCTTCGAACGAGGTGGTCTGCGGGCCCTCGGAGATGCCCTGGATGAGGCCCGTGTCCTGCTCGGGGAAGAAGCCCTTGGGGATGGCGACGTAGAGGATCGCGCTGAGGGCGAGCGTGGCGAGAAAGACGAGGAGCGTGAGCGGCTGGCGGTCGAGCACCCAGCGCAGCGCCTCGCCGTAGCGCTCGATGAGGCGCTCGAACATCCGCCCGCTCCAGTGGTAGAAGCGCCCCTGCTTGTCCGGCGGCGTGTGGCGCAGCAGCCGCGCCGACATCATCGGCGTGAGCGTGAGGGACACCAGGCCCGAGATGAGGATCGAGACCGCGAGCGTGATCGCGAACTCGCGGAACAGGCGCCCCACCACCTCGCCCATGAAGAGCAGCGGGATCAGCACCGCGATGAGCGAGAGCGTGAGGGAGATGATGGTGAAGGCGATCTGCCGCGAGCCCTTGAGCGCCGCCTCGAGCGGCTTCTCGCCCGCCTCCACGTAGCGCGAGATGTTCTCGATCACCACGATCGCGTCGTCCACCACGAAGCCGGTGGCCACGGTGAGCGCCATGAGCGTGAGGTTGTTGATGCTGAAGCCGGCGAGGTACATCACGCCGAAGGTGCCCACGATGGACAGCGGCACCGCCACGCTCGGGATGAGGGTCGCCGTGCCGCTGCGCAGGAAGAGGAAGATCACCATCACGACGAGCGCGATGGCGAGCATCAGCTCGAACTGCACGTCGTGCACCGAGGCGCGGATGGTCACGGTGCGGTCGGTGACGAGCTGCGTGTCGATGGAGGCGGGGAGGGTCGCGGTGAGCGTCGGCAGGAGCGCCTTCACGCGGTCCACGACCTCGATCACGTTGGCGCCCGGCTGGCGCTGCACGTTCACGATGATCGCGGGCGTCTCGTTCATCCATGCCGCGAGCTTCGAGTTCTCCGCGCCCTGCACCACGTCGGCCACGTCCGAGAGATGGATGGGCGCGCCGTTGCGGTACGCGATGACGATGTCGCGGTACTCGCCGGCGCTGCGCAGCTGGTCGTTGGCGTCGATCGTGTAGGCGCGCGCGGGGCCGTCGAAGCTGCCCTTCGCCTGGTTCACGTTCGCCGCCGCGATCGCGGTGCGGATGTCCTCCATCGAGAGGCCCTGCGCCGCCGCCGCCTTCGGGTTCACCTGCACGCGCACCGCGGGGCGCTGGCCGCCGGAGAGCGTCACGAGGCCCACGCCCGGGATCTGCGAGATCTTCTGCGCGAGCCGCGTGTCGACCAGGTTCTGCACCTCGGTCATCGGGATCGTCTGCGACGCGATGCCGAGCGTGAGGATCGGCGCGTCGGCCGGGTTCACCTTGCTGTAGATCGGCGGCGAGGGCAGGTCCTGCGGCAGGAGGTTGGCGCCCGCGTTGATGCCCGCCTGCACTTCCTGCTCGGCGGTGTCGAGGTCGACCGCGAGCTCGAACTGCAGCGTGATCACCGAGGCGCCGCCGGAGCTCGTCGACGACATCTGCTTGAGCCCCGCCATCTGGCCGAACTGGCGCTCGAGAGGCGCGGTGATCGACGCGGTGACCACGTCGGGGCTCGCGCCCGGGTAGAGCGTCACCACCTGGATGGTGGGATAGTCGACCTCGGGAAGCGCGGAGAGCGGCAGCTCGCGGTACGCGACGATGCCCGAGAGCAGCACCGCGACCATCAGCAGGGCCGTCGCGACCGGCCGCAGGATGAAGATGCGCGAGGGGTTCACTGCGCGCCCGGCGTCCCGCCCGCGCTTCCCCGGCCGCCGCGGCCCTTGCCGTTGCCCTTGCGCCGGCCTGCCTTGCCCGCCTCGGGGCCGGCCTTCGGCGCCGCGGCCGGCGCTCGCGCGCCCGGCTCGATCACCTCGACCTTCGCGCCCTCGCGGATGCGATCCACGCCGTCGGTCACGACGCGCTCTCCCGCCTTGACTCCGGAGAGGATCGCGGTGTTCAGTTCCTCGGCGGGTCCGGTGGTCACGGGACGCAGCGTCACGGTGTCGTCGTCGCGCACCACCCACACGACCGCGCCCTGGGCGTTGCGCTGGATCGCGGCCGTGGGGACGACCACGGCGCCGCGCAGCGTGTCGACCACCATGCGCACGTTCACGAACTGGTTGGGGAAGAGCCGGAATTGCGCGTTGGGCATCTCGGCCTTGAGCTTCACCGTGCCGGTGGCGACGTCGATCTGGTTGTCGGTGCTCACGAGCACGCCGCGGTCGAGCTGCTCCTTCTGCTCGCGGTCCCACGCCTCCACCGGCAGCTTGTCGCCCGCGCGCATGCGCTTGAGCACCTGCGGCAGCACGTCCTGCGGGATGGTGAAGACGACGGCGATGGGCTGCACCTGCGTGATCACCACGAGGCCGTTCGCATCGGAGCTGCGCACCATGTTGCCCGCGTCCACCAGCCGCAGCCCGAGGCGTCCGCCGATGGGCGCCGTGATGTGCGTGTACGAGAGCTGCAGGCGCGCGTTGTCCACGGCCGCCTGGTCCACCTTCACCGTGCCCTCGAGCTGCTTCACGAGCGCGGCCTGCTGGTCGACCTGCTGCCCGGCGATGGAGTCCTGCTTGAGCAGGCCCTGGTAGCGCGCGAGGTCCACCTTCGCGTTCTCGAGCTGCGCCCGGTCGCGGGCGAGCTGCCCCTCGACCTGCTCGAGCGCCACCTGGAACGGCGCCGGGTCGATCTCGGCGAGCACCTGTCCGGGATGCACCGCCTGCCCGTCGGTGAACGCAATGTTCTGCAACAGGCCGTCGACCCGGGGCCGCACGGTCGCGGTGCGCGCGGCGGTCACGGTGCCGAGCGCGGTCTGCACGACGTTCACGTCGCCCACCTTCGCGGCGACGGCGGTGACCGGCTGCACGCGATTCGCGTCGAACCCTCCGCGCCGCCCGCCTCCGGTCCCCTTCGCCTTCGCGGCCACGGCGGCGGGCGACGAGGTGTGCGTCCAGCCCCACCCGAGCCAGGCGCCGATCGCGACCACGGCGAGGATCGCCACGACGAGCACCGGCTGGACCCAGCGCTTGCGGGGGCGCTCCTCGAGCGTCGGGCGAGGGGAAGGGGGAAGGGAGGACATGGGCGATCGTCGATGCCGCTGTTGGAGCAGCCTTCGGCCCGGCAGTTTCCTCCGGAATCGCCGCGCCGGGGGACCCGAAATGTAACCAGCTATTCCGCGGCCGTCATTCGGGAACGGGCGGCGGCTCGTGCAGGGCCGCCACCTGCTCGCGCAGCTCGAGGATGCGGTCCTGCCAGTAGCGCGGCGTATTGAACCAGGGGAACGTGATGGGGAAGGCCGGATCGTCCCAGCGCCGCGCGAGCCATGCCGAGTAGTGGATGAGCCGCAGCGTCCGCAGCGCCTCGACGAGGTGCAGCTCGCGGTCGTCGAACTCGCGGAAGTCCTCGTAGCCCTCGAGGATGCGCCGCAGCTGGCGGCCCATCGCGTGGCGGTCGCCGGAGACGAGCATCCACAGGTCCTGCACCGCGGGCGCCATGCGGCTGTCGTCGAGGTCCACGAAATGCGGCCCGCCGGGCGCGTTGCCGGTATCGGGAGTCCACAGCACGTTGCTCGGATGGCAATCGCCGTGCACGCGGATGTACGCGACGTCGCCCGCGCGCGCGTACGCGTGGCGCACGCCCTCGAGCGCGAGCTCCGCCGCCTGCTTCCATGCGCCGAGGAGATCGGGCGGGATGAAGCCGCTCGCGAGCAGGAAATCGCGCGGCTCCTCGCCGAAGCTCGCGATGTCGAGCCGCGGGCGGTGCTCGAAGGGATGCACCCCGCCGATCGCGTGGATGCGCCCGATGAAGCGCCCGAGCCACACGAGCGTCTTCTCGTCCTCGAGGTCCGGCGCGCGGCCGCCGCGGCGCGGGAACACCGCGAAGCGGAAGCCCTCGCGCTCGTGCAGCGTGCGTCCTTCGAAGGCGAGCGGCGCCACGACGGGGATCTCCGCCTCGACGAGCTCGAGCGCGAACGCGTGCTCCTCGAGGATCTGCGCGTCGGTCCAGCGCGCGGGACGATAGAACTTCGCGACCACCATCGTCATGGCCGAAGGCGGCGAGCCGGGCAGCGGCTCCTCGATGCCGACCTGGTAGACGCGGTTCTCGTAGCTGTTCAGCGCGAGGAGCCGCCCGTCGCACGCGAGGCCGAGGGACTCGAGCGCGTTCAGCACGACGTCGGGCGTGAGGCGCGCGTACGGATGATGAATCGCTTCCATGTTTGCCATGATAATCGCCGGCCCGCGCGCGACCGCGTGCTATGATCGCGCGCACAGCCGTTCCCTCGATCCGGAGGCGAATATGAAGAACCCGCTGGATTCGCTCTGGGGAACCGTCCTCGCGGGACTCGTCCTGACGGTGGTCCTCTTCTACCTCGCTCGCACGATGATGTGAGGCGCGGGCGATGAGCTGGGATTTCATCCATTACGGGCTCGGCCGCTGGCTGCACATCCTCTTCGGCGTGATGTGGGTCGGCCTCCTGTACTACTTCAACTTCGTGCAGCCCGAGGCGCTGAAGCGAGCGAACGCGCAGACGCCGCCCGCGGGCGCAACGATCACGAAGCACGTGATGCCGGTCGCGCTGGCGTGGTTCCGCTGGGCGGCCGTGGGCACCTGGGTGATGGGCGCCTTCCTCCTCGGCGACCGGTTCAACCAGGCGTTCCTGTTCCGCGAGCCCGCCTACGTGCCGATCGGCATCGGCGCGTGGCTCGGCACCATCATGCTCTTCAACGTGTGGGTGCTCATCTGGCCCAACCAGAAGCGCGTGCTGGGGCTCGTCGCGGCGAGCGAGGAGGAGAGGGCGAAGGCGCGGCGCGTAGCCTTCCTCGCCTCGCGCATCAACGTGATGCTGTCCATCCCGATGATCTTCTTCATGGCGTCCTCCGGGATGATGCACTACCCCGTGTTCGCGGGATGAGGCGGGTCACTTCCCCGGCAGCCCGGTGACCTTGTCGCCCGCCTGGACGTGGTGGGCGGCGAACCAGCCCTTGTTGGTCTCGATCGCGTAGAGGGCCGGCCCGGCGGCGAGGTGGCTCTCCAGGGTCTGGGGCTCCATGTCCGCGACGTTGAGGATCACGCCCGCGCGGTCCACGAACGCGACGGAAAGCGGGATGAGCGTGTTCTTCATCCACATCGCGTAGTAGCCCGGGTCGTCGAAGATGAAGAGCATGCCCTCTTCGCGCGGCAGGCTCTTGCGGAACATGAGGCCGCGGTTGCGCTCGG
>DATIVM010000105.1:0-7266 GCA_035465975.1 Usitatibacter sp. | reverse complement strand
GCCATCAACAGCTTGAGGGACCGCTTGCGACCGGATCCCCGACCGAACCCTCGGGGATGACGTCCCTTCCGGACGTCACATGTCCATGTCGCCCATGCCGCCCATGCCGCCGGGCATGCCCGCGGGCGCCTTCTCGTCCTTCGGCAGCTCCGCGACCATGGCGTCGGTGGTGAGGATCAGCGCGGAGACCGAGGCCGCGTTCTGCAGCGCGGTGCGCGTGACCTTGGTCGGGTCCAGCACGCCCATGCCGACCATGTCGCCATACTCGCCGGTCTGGGCGTTGAAGCCGAAGTTGCCCTTGCCTTCGAGCACCTTGTTGATCACCACGCTCGGCTCCTCGCCGGCGTTGCGGGCGATCTCGCGCAGGGGCTGCTCGAGCGCGCGCAGCACGATCTTCACGCCGGCGGCCTGGTCCTCGTTGTCGGTCTTGAGCTTGGCGATCGCCTCGCGCGCGCGCAGCAGGGCCACGCCGCCGCCCGGGACGATGCCCTCTTCCACCGCGGCGCGGGTCGCGTGAAGCGCGTCCTCGACGCGGGCCTTCTTCTCCTTCATCTCGACTTCCGTCGCGGCGCCGACCTTGATCACCGCCACGCCGCCGGCGAGCTTCGCCACGCGCTCCTGCAGCTTCTCGCGGTCGTAGTCGCTGGTCGCCTCGTCGATCTGCTTGCGGATCGATTCCACGCGCGCCTTGATGCCCTCTTCCTTGCCGGCGCCGTCGATGATGGTGGTCTCTTCCTTGCCCACCTCGATGCGCTTGGCGCGGCCGAGGTCCTTGATCTGCGTGTTCTCGAGCTTCAGGCCCAGCTCCTCGGCGATCACCGTGCCGCCGGTGAGGATGGCGATGTCCTCGAGCATGGCCTTGCGGCGGTCGCCGAAGCCCGGGGCCTTGACGGCGCAGGTCTTCAGGATGCCGCGCAGGTTGTTCACCACGAGGGTGGCGAGCGCCTCGCCGTCCACGTCCTCGGCGATGATGAGGAGCGGGCGGCCGGCCTTGGCGATCTGCTCGAGCACCGGCAGGAGATCGCGGATGTTGGAGATCTTCTTGTCGTGCAGGAGGATGAACGGATCCTCGAGGATCGCGACCTGCTTGTCCGGGTTGTTGATGAAGTACGGCGAGATGTAGCCGCGGTCGAACTGCATGCCCTCGACGAGGTCGAGCTCGTTCTCGAGGCCCTTGCCGTCCTCGACCGTGATCACGCCTTCCTTGCCGACCTTGTCCATCGCGTCGGCGATCGTCTTGCCGATCTCCGGATCCGCGTTGGCGGAGATGGAGCCGACCTGGGCGATCTCCTTGGAGGTGGTGCAGGGCTTGGAGATCTTCTTGAGCTCCTCGACCGCGGTGTGCACCGCCTTGTCGATGCCGCGCTTCAGGTCCATCGGGTTCATGCCCGCGGCGACGAACTTCATGCCCTCGGTCACGATGGACTGCGCGAGCACGGTCGCGGTCGTGGTGCCGTCACCGGCCACGTCGGAAGTCTTGGAGGCGACTTCCTTCACGAGCTGCGCGCCCATGTTCTCGAACTTGTCCTTGAGCTCGATCTCCTTCGCGACCGACACGCCGTCCTTGGTGACGGTGGGGGCGCCGAACGAGCGCTCGAGCACGACGTTGCGGCCCTTCGGGCCGAGCGTCACCTTGACCGCATCGGCCAGGATGTTCACGCCCGCGATCATGCGAACGCGCGCGTTCTCTTTGAATTTGACGTCTTTGGCTGCCATGGTGTGTTCCTCTCGATTTTGATTCGGCCGATCAGTTCACGACGGCCATGATGTCTTCCTCGCGCATCACGAGCAGCTCGTCGCCCTCGACTTTCACGGTCGTGCCGGAATACTTGCCGAACAGGACCTTGTCGCCGACCTTCAGGTCGACCGGCGTGAGCTTGCCGTCGTCGTTGCGCTTGCCGGGACCCACGGCGAGCACCTCGCCCTGGTCGGGCTTCTCGGCGGCGGTGTCGGGAATGACGATGCCCGAAGCGGTTTTGCGCTCCTCTTCGAGGCGCTTGATGATCACGCGATCGTGCAGCGGACGAAGTTTCATATCGTTTGCTCCTGGTTGGGACTTGGATTCGGAGGCACCCGAGGCCCATCGCGCGTCGATGCTGCGGAAAGGCGGCTGCACCCCGGTTACGGAAGCCTGGCGGGCTTTGGCACTCACCCGCGACGAGTGCTAATAATAGGCTGCGAGGCGGCGCTTTTCAAGGGCTTCGCAACGTCAGCAAGCGCTCACATTACACTGGGGCTGCCCTTTGGGGTGATTGCGCCGCAGGGCGCCCGGGAGGCGGAATGGGAGAAACCCCACTGGCGGATCGCCCCATGTCCAAGACCCTGCTCGCCCTCGCACTCGCCGTCTGTCTGCCCGCATCGGCTGCGGATCCGCAACTGGAATCGGCCCGCAAAGTCGCCGCCGAGCTCCCTGCCAAGCTGCTCACGGTTCTCACGGCGGAGATCGAGAAGAGCGGCCCCGAAGGCGCCATCGCCGTCTGCCGCGAGAAGGCGCCGCAGATGGCCAAGGCGGCCTCCGAGGAGACCGGATGGTCGGTACGCCGCGTGAGCCTGCGCAATCGGAATCCGAAGGCCGTGCCCGACGCATGGGAAGCCGGCGTGTTGGGCGAGTTCGACCGTCGCGCCGCAGCCGGCGAGGACCCCAAGACATTGGAAAAAGCGGAGGTCGTGAGCGAAAACGGCGTGCGCACCTATCGCTACATGAAGGCGCTGCCCACGGCGCCGCTCTGCCTGCAGTGCCATGGCGACCCGGCGCAGCTTTCACCCGCGGTCCGCGAGCGCCTCGCCTCGCTCTATCCGGCGGACCGGGCGGTCGGCTACCGGCCGGGCGAGATCCGCGGCGCGATCACCCTGAAAAAGCCGCTCTAGCGAGCCTCAGAGGAAATACGCCCAGACCCTCGCGGCGAGCTCCTTCGCCCGCTGCGCGATCGACCGCCCGCGCCACCGATCGAGGGTGATCGGCGTGGACTCGGCCACATCGGCCGCGAAGGCGGCATCCATGCGCGCGGCGAATTCGGGCCCGAGGATCACGACGTTGAGCTCGTCGTTGTGCGCGAGGCTGCGGTAGTCGAGGTTGGTGGAGCCCACCGTGGACCAGACGCCGTCGATGGTCGCGGTCTTCGCATGCAACAGCCGCCCCTCGAGCTCGTAGATCCGCACGCCCGCCTCGAGGAGCTCGGTGTAGAACGAGCGGCCGGCCTCGAGGACGACCCAGGTGTCGAGCTTCGCGGGCAGGATCAGCTCGACGCGAACGCCGCGGCGCGCCGCGGCCACCAGCGCATCGCGCAGGTCCTTCGCCGGGACGAAGTACGCGTTGGTGATGCGCACCTCGGTCTCCGCGTGCTCGATCGCGGAGACGAGCGCGACGTAGGCCGCGTCAGCGCCGTCGTCGGGCGTGCCGGCGATGGCGCGGACCAGCAAGCCACCCGCGGCGGGGACCTGCGGGAAGTAGCGCGGGTCCGCTTGCGGCGGCTCCTTGCGCTGCTTCGCCCACTGCGCGAGGAACATCCGCTCGAGCTGCGCCACCGCGGGGCCTTCGATCCGCACCTGCGTGTCGCGCCAGGGGCGCGCCTCGGCGGGCTTCTCCCCGGGCGCCGGCGGCGCCTGCGCGGACGACGATCCGCCCGAGGCGCTCGAGCCGCCCGAGGGCTTCGAGCCCGCGGGCCCGCGCGGCATCGAGCCGTACACGTGGCTGATGTTGATCCCGCCCACGAACGCGACGCGCCCGTCCACCACGATGAGCTTGCGATGGTCGCGATGGTCGAGCGCCGCGCCCTTGCGCACCACGCCCCCGGGCGAGACGGGGTTGAACGCGAGCACGTCGATGCCTTCGCGGCGCAGCCCGTCGAAGAATTCCTTCGGCGTGTCCATCGAGCCGACGCCGTCGTAGAGCACGCGCACCTCGACGCCGGCCTTGCGCCGCTCCACGAGGGCGTCGGCGAACTCGCGGCCCGCCTCGTCGCCTTCGAAGATGTACATCTCGAGATGGATGAAGTGGCGCGCGCCGCGGATCGCCGCGAGCTCCGCCGGGTAGGTGGCGGCGCCGTCCTGCAGCAGGGTCGCGCGATTGCCGGCGGAGAGCGGCGTGCCGGCGAGCGTCTGCTCGATCGCGAGGTGGCGATCGAGGACCGTGCTCTGCGGCGAGCGCTGGCGCAGGTCCTCGACGATGCGCCGGCTCTGCTGGTTCGTGAGGATGCCGCCCTGGGGCGTGCTCACGCGAACCGGCGTGGCCGGCGTGCGCTCGAGGGTGCTGTCGATGGGCGGCGCGCTGGCGCACGCGCCGGCGAGGGCGAGCCCCGCCGCCGCCGCAATGCCGACGGCCCGCCGCGAGATGGTCATCGGGCGGGCCGCGTGCGCTTCCTAGCGCGCGAGCCGCGCGGCGCGGCCGAACTGGTACGTCACGCGTCGCGGGCGCCGCGTCCGCCCGACGCGGGTGGGCAGCGGCATGTACGGGCAGGGCGGATTGCGGTACCCGCCCTCCTCGAGGGTGAGATCCTCCGCGATCTCGGCCCACACACCGCCGCGAACGGGCCGGAACAGCCACGAAAGGTAACCCGCGCGCGATGCGGCCTCGATGAGGTCCTCCGCATCGGGCACGTCCGCCACCGCCAGGGGCTGGCCCTCGAGGTTCACCGGGATGTTGCCGAAGGCGCCCATGCATTCCACCGATTCCTGCTCGACGGCGCCGGGGCGCACGAACGGCAGCGCCTCGGTGCGCGCGAGGTCCCACGCGCCGAGCTCCCATGCGACGTCCAGCACCTCGTTCTCGAGCTCCTCGAGGCGGTCCCAGCGATCGTTGATCTGCAGCGCCGAGCTGGGGACCGGCTGGTAGGCGACGACGTTCGCGTCGGTGACCTCCGCGAGCCGCGTCTCCACGAAGCCGTGCCAATGGAGCGTGAGCACCACGGGCGTATTCGCATAGGGGACCGCCGCGAGCGTGATGCCCACCAGCGGCAACCGGTTCGACACGAGCTGCTCTTCGATGCGATCCAGCAGATCCATGATCGTCGATTCCTCCCACTTCAGAAGAGAATTCCGGTGGCGAAGTTCCGTGCTCCCCTCCCACCGGAAGCAATCAACATGCTCGTTCCCGCTTTTCGCATGAAATCAACGGCGCGTGTTGCTAGCACTCGCCGCGCGCGGTTGCCAACACGCCCGCGCGCCGACGCCACGGGTAACAACGTCCGACACCTCGATGCGGTTGAGCGGCTAGAATGGCTCCCGAATTCGTTTTCCGAGGGGCGATCCATGCCGCTGCTGGGGAACGCGGAGAAGGCCGAGCTCGAGAAGCTGATCCTGGAGAGGCTCACCGACCACTACGAGGCGCAGGGCTCCGCGGCGCTCCTCGCCGAGGGGCTCCGTGTCGTCGTCACCGCTTCGGGCATCGCGCTCGACACGGGCGATACGAAGGACGCGCTCGCCAGCGTCGAGGTGCGCTCGCTCTTCACCGCGCTCTGCTACGTCACCGGCGGCACGTTCACGCTGCCGCGCGAGGCGCTCGAAGCCCTCGCCTCCGAGGCCACCAGCTCCGTCGCCGCGCAGATCAACCGCATCGCGCAGGACCGATGAGCAACGGCGAGATGGTCGCGCGGAGCCTCGCGGCGATCTGGCACCCGTGCACGCAGATGAAGTCCCACGAGCGCTTCCCGCTCGTGCCGATCGCGCGCGGCGAGGGCCCGTGGCTCTTCGACTTCGAGGGGCGCCGCTACCTGGATGGCGTGAGCTCCTGGTGGGTGAACCTCTTCGGCCACGCCCATCCGGCGATCAACGCCGCGCTCGTGGACCAGCTCGGCAGGCTCGAGCACGTGATGCTCGCGGGTTTCACGCACGCGCCGGCGATCGAGCTCGCGGAGCGGCTCTCGCGCATCGCGCCCGGCGCGCTCGGGCACGCGTTCTTCGCCTCCGACGGCGCCTCCGCCACCGAGATCGCGCTCAAGATGGCGTTCCACTACTGGGCGAATCGCGGCCGGCCGGAGAAGAACCGCTTCGTGTCCCTCGCCGGCGGCTACCACGGCGAGACCGTCGGCGCGCTCGGCGTGACGGACGTCGCGATCTTCCGCGACGCCTACGCGCCGCTGGTGCGCGAATCGATCGTCGCGCCCTTCCCGGCGCGCCACGCCGACGACCATCGCTTCGGCGGCATCCGCGGCGCCATCGAGGCGGCCGACGCGCTCGCGAAGCTCCTCGGCGCGCGCCACGGCGAGATCGCCGCGCTCATCGTCGAGCCGCTGGTGCAGGGCGCGAGCGGGATGCGCTTCTACCATCCGGAGTACCTGCGCCGCGCGCGCGAGCTGTGCACGCGGCACCAGGTGCTGCTCATCGCCGACGAGATCATGACCGGCTTCGGCCGCACCGGCACGATGCTCGCGTGCGAGCAGGCGGCGATCGCCCCGGACCTCCTCTGCCTCTCGAAGGGGATCACGGGCGGCTACCTCCCCCTTTCGTGCGTCCTCTCGACCGACGAGGTCTACGGCGCGTTTTACGACGACGACGTGGCGCGCGGCTTCCTGCACTCCCATTCCTACACCGGGAACCCGCTCGCATGCCGCGCCGCCTGCGCGGTGCTCGACCTCTTCGAGCGCGAGTCGGTGCTCGCCGCGAACGAGCGGAAGGCCGCGCGCTTCGTCGCCCTCTCCGAGGGCCTCGCGCACCACCGCCACGTGCGCGACTTCCGCCACCTCGGGATGATCTGGGCCTTCGAGGTGGAGGGCGCCGATGCGGGCTTCTCCTCGCGTGCCTTCGGGATCGCCCTCGCGCGCGGCGTGCTGCTGCGCCCGATCGGGCGCACCGTCTACTTCATGCCGCCCTACGTGGTCGGCGAGGCGGAGTTCGCCGAGCTGGTGGGCGCCGGGATCGAGATCGCCGATCGCCTGGGCCGCGTGGCATGATCCTCGCGCGGCTCGCGCTCGTGGTCCTTCTCGCGCCGCTCGCGTGCTTCGGGCGCGAGCTTCCGGCGCCGGTGCGCTCCGCGCTCGACGCGGCGGGCGTGCCGCTCTCCGCGGTGGCGATCCGCGTCGAGGCCGTCTCCGGCGGGCCGATCCTCCTCTCGCATCGCGAGCACGCCGCGATGAACCCGGCCTCGGTGATGAAGCTCGTGACCAGCGTGGCGGCGCTGGACCTCCTCGGGCCCGCGTTCCGCTTCCGCACCGACGTCCTCCTCGACGGCGCGCTCGAGGACGGCGTGCTGCGCGGAAACCTCGTGCTGCGCGGCGGGGGCGATCCGAAGCTCACCTACGAGCGGCTCTGGCAGATGGCGCACCGGCTGCG
>DATIVM010000104.1:0-2470 GCA_035465975.1 Usitatibacter sp. | reverse complement strand
AGGTGCAGGAGCGCGTGGCTGAGCGCACGCTCGACCTCGGTTTCATCGAGGGCGACTCGCACCTGCCCTCGCTCGTGAGCGAGGCGTGCTGCGAGGACGAGCTGCAGGTCGTGTGCGCGCCCTCGCACGCGCTCGCGAGGTTGCGCGCGGTCGCGCCCGCCGCGCTCGCCGAGCACGCCTTCGTGAGCCGGGAGCCCGGCTCCGGGACGCGCGAGGTCATCGACCACTACCTCGCCAAGTCGGGGCTCGGCTTCGACTCGCTGCAGGTCGTCATGGAGGCGAGCAGCCCCGAGGCATTGAAGGGCCTGGTGGCGACGGGACTGGGATTCACCATCATGTCGCGGGCGAGCGTGGCCAAGGAGGCGCGCCTGGGCGAGCTGGTGGCGATCCCGCTCGCCCCGCGCCTCATCCGCAACCTCTCGGTGGTCTATCCGAAGGAGCGGATCCGCGCGCGCCTCGTGAACGCCTTCATCGCCTTCGCCCGGGAGCGCCTCGCCTCGCGCTGCGAGGCGGCTTGAGCCGGCGCAACCCCACGCGCGCGGCGCCGCTTCGCCTCACGCTGCGCCAGCTGCAGATCTTCGCGGCGATCGCGCAGGCGGGCAGCACGACCGCGGCCGCCGAGGAGATCGCGCTCTCGCAGTCGGCCACGAGCGCGGCGCTGAACGAGCTGGAGTCCCTGCTGGGCGGCAAGCTCTTCGACCGCGCCGGCCGCGGCCTGGTGCTGAACGAGCACGGCCGCTCGATGCTCCCGCAGGCGCTCGCGGTGCTCGACGCGGCGCAGGGCCTCGAGAGCCAGTTCGGCCGCGCCGGCCGCTCGGCCGCGCCGCGGTTGCTCCTCGCCGCCAGCACGACGACGGGCAACTACCTGCTGCCCGCGCTGATCGCGGCATGGCGCCGCAAGGTTCCGGCGGCGGGGTTCGTGCTGGAGATCGGCAACACCCAGCACGTTGCCCGTGCGGTGGCGGAGTTCGAGGCCGACCTCGGCTTCATCGAGGGGCCGACGACCGACGCGCGACTCAAGGTCATCCCCTGGGTCCGCGACGAGCTCGTGGTTGTTTGCTCGCCGCAGCACGCGCTGCTGCGGGCCGTGCGGCGCCGCGCGGGCCGGGCGACGATCGCCGAGCTGCGCGAGGAGACCTGGCTGCTGCGCGAGGCGGGCTCCGGCACGCGCGAGGTGGTCGAGGCGGCGCTGCAGCCGCACCTGCACCGCATTCGCACCGACGTCGAGCTCGGCAGCGCGGAGGCGATCAAGTCGGCGGCGTCCGAGGGGCTCGGCCTCACCTGCCTTTCGCGGCACGCCGTGCAGGACCTGGTGGGCCTCGGACGCCTGGCGATCCTGCCGACGCGGCTGCCGGCGATGGGGCGCATGCTCTACGTGATCCACCACGAGCATCGGCACCTGTCGCCCACGCTCGAGCGCTTCCTCGGCTTCTGCCTGGACACCTATCGACGCCGCAGGTAGGTCGTAGCCGCAGAATCCGTCAACCGCGCCGGCGGCCGGGCCTACAGTGTCCCCATGGACGGCTCCGTTCCCCCCGCCGAGATCAAGACCACCACGTGCTACATGTGCGCGTGCCGCTGCGGCATCCGCGTGCACCTGCGCGACGGCGAGGTCCGCTACATCGACGGCAACCCGAACCACCCGCTGAACCAGGGCGTGATCTGCGCCAAGGGCGCGTCGGGCATCATGAAGCAGTACTCGCCCGCGCGCCTCACGCGCCCCCTCAAGCGCAAGCGCGGGGCCGAGCGCGGCGCCGCCGAGTTCGAGCCGATCTCCTGGGAAGAGGCGTTCGCGATCCTCGAGGAGCGCCTCGGCCGCATCCGGCGCACCGACCCGAAGCAGTTCGCGCTCTTCACCGGCCGCGACCAGATGCAGGCGCTCACGGGCCTGTTCGCGCGGCAGTTCGGCACGCCCAACTACGCGGCCCACGGCGGCTTCTGCTCGGTGAACATGGCGGCCGGCATGATCTACACGATCGGCGGCTCGTTCTGGGAGTTCGGCGGCCCGGACCTCGAGCGCGCGAAGCTCTTCGTGATGATCGGCACCGCCGAGGATCACCACTCCAACCCGCTCAAGATCGCGATCTCGAAGTTCAAGCGCGCGGGCGGGCGCTTCATCTCGGTGAACCCGATCCGCACCGGCTACTCGGCGATCGCCGACGAGTGGATCCCGATCCGCCCCGGCACCGACGGGGCGCTGCTCATGGCGATCACGCGCGAGCTGATCGAATCCGGCCTCTACGACCGCGACTTCCTCGCGCGCTACACCAACTCCGGCCACCTCCTCGACATGGATCCGGTGAGCGAGCGCTACGGGATGCCGGTGCTCGACGGCACGCACCCGGAAGTGAATCCCGAGGTGAACCCGACCTTCCCGCGCAACAAGGTGTGGTGGGACCGGGCGGCGCAGCGCGAGGTGCCGACCCACGCGCCAGGCGCGGACCCCGAGCTCCTCGGCGAATTCCGCCTC
>DATIVM010000103.1:0-7540 GCA_035465975.1 Usitatibacter sp. | reverse complement strand
CCCGAGTGGAACCCCCATGCGCTGCTGGCGTGGCGGAAGCACCTGGACGCCCACTGGCGCAGCGCCGAGACCGCCGAAGCCGGCGCGCTCGAGGCCCTGCGCGGCGGCGGCACGCTGCGGCTCGTCGCGCAGCGCGGCGACGAGGCCCGCGCGCGGCGCGTGGGCGAGTGGTTCGCGGGCTGGGTGCGCGAGGGCCTCCTCGTCGTCCGCTCGCGGCCCGGGACCTGACATGCTGGGACGATCGGCCGCGCATTTCGACCAGGTGGTACGGGCGTATTCGCCGGAGCTCTTCCACTTCGCGCTCTGGCTCGCGCGCGACCGCCACCGCGCCGAGGACATCCTGCAGGAAGCCCTCGCGCGCGCCTGGGGAAGCTGGGGCCGCGTGAAGGACGAGGGCGCGCGGCGCGCTTGGCTCTACACCATCGTGCGCAACGAGTTCTACCGCAACGACGAGCGCCGGCGCCGGGTCCAGGAAGAGGAGCTGGACGAGGCGGTGCTCGCGGAGCTGCGCGACGAGCGCGACTTCACGCGCGGGCTCGAGATCCGGCAGATCCTCGACCGGGTGCCCGCCGCGATCATGGAGCCGCTGGTGCTGCAGAACCTGGGCGGGCTCAGCTGCGAGGAGATCGCGAGCGTGCTCGGCGTGAGCGCCGGCGCCGCCGCGACGCGCATCAGCCGCGCGCGCTCGGCGGTGCGCGACCTGATGCGCAAGGCCGAGGAGCGCCCGGCGGCGGCGCGCAAGGAGGTGGTGCGATGAACGAGATCGAGGCGCGGCGCGCGCTCCTGTCCGACCCGCGGCGGCTCGCGCCGGAGCTCGCCGAGGCGATCGCGCGCGACGCGCGGCTCGCGGCGGTGCGCGAGGAGCTGCTCCGCGCCGACGACGACATGAAGCGCGCGCTCACCGCGGCGCCGGTGCCCGAGGGGCTCGCCGAGCGCATCGTGCTGCGCGCGCGCTACGGCGCGGGCTCGCGCTGGGGCCTCGCGCTCGCCGCCGCGGCGGCGGCGCTCGCCATCGCGCTGCCCTCGTACCTGGACCGGTTCCACCGCGCGCGCGCCCTCGAGATCGCGCGCGACGAGGCGATGCTGCGCCACGTCGCCGAATCCACCGGGGAGCTGGAAGACGACGGGCACGTCGAGCCGGCGGCGTTTCGCGCCTCGGTGGCCCGGCTCGGCGTCCCGCTGCGCCTGCCGGGTTACCGCGTGCGCCATCTCGCGAACTGCGTGATCGCGGGCGTCGAGTCGCGCCACTTCGTGATCGACGGGCCCCGCGGCCCGGTCTCCTACGTGATCCTCCCGGGCGCGCTGGGCGATGCGGCGATGCGCACGCTGGAATGGGACGGCATGCGCGGCGTGTTCACGCAGCGGGCGGGCGCGACGATCGGCGCGTTCGCCACCGCCGGCTCGGTCGCGCGGCCGGACCTCGAGAGGCTGCTGCTCGCCGTCGCCGGCTGAGATCCGCCGCATCGGCTACGATGCTCCTCCCGCCGGCAGCGCCGGCGCTTCGAAGGGCCTGCGCGCAGCGCGGGCCCTCTTTTTCCGGGAAGGAACGCGAGATGCGCATGGACGGGATCCCGTTCGGCACCACGGATTGGTCCGGGGTCGAGCCGACCGAGCACCGCGGCGAGCGCGGCACGGCGCTGTGGCGCACGCGGCAGTTCGGCGCGATCCGGGTGCGGATGGTGGAGTACTCGCCGGGATACCTGGCGGACCACTGGTGCTCGAAGGGCCACATCCTGCTGTGCCTCGCGGGCAGCCTCACCACCGAGCTCGAGGACGGCCGCACGTTCGTCCTGCGGCCCGGCATGAGCTACCAGGTCGCGGATGAAGCCGAGGCGCACCGCTCGCGGACCGAGACCGGGGCGACGCTGTTCGTCGTCGACTGAGCTACTGCAGCTCGCGCGCGAACTGCAGGAGGTCCGGCGCGTCGATGTCGGAGATCGCCCAGTACTCGAGCCCGTGGCGGCGCCAGTGCACCAGCGCGTAGCCGCGGTGCGTCTTGAGCTCCGGCGCGGCATCGCCGGATCGCTCCGCGGGCCATTCGAAGAGGTTCACGACGTGCAGCCGATGGCGGTACGTGATCGCCGCGACGGGGCGCCCGTCGAGGTAGTCGAGCCGCCCTCCCAGCAGCGCGAAGCCCGAGGGCGCGAGGTCGACCACCACCGGCGCGAAGTCGAGCTTGCCCTCGAACCACGGCTTCACCGTGTGGCGATCGGTCGAGATGACGTCGTTCAGGTGGCCCTCGGCCATCAGCGAGCGCACGTGCGCGGTCTCCACCTCGCGCGCGAGCATCGTCTCCTCGCCGGCGTTGCGCGCCTGGAGGAAGGCGACGTTCCACGAGAGGGCCGCGACGGTCGCGAAGGCCGCCGCCATCCCGCCCCAGCGCCACGCCGTGGTGCGCGCCTGCTCGCGCGCCTGCGACTTGAGCGAAGTGCGGATGCGCCCGCGCAGCGCATCGGGCGCGCGATAGTAGGTCGCGTCGCGCGCGATGAGCGGCTCGCCGCCCGGTTCGTTCCTGGCCATGTCAGGAAGCCCTCCTCATGCGTAGCTCGATCGCCCGCTTGAGCATCTCGCGGCCGCGCGCGAGGCGCGACATCACGGTGCCGACGGGTATGCCGGCGATGGCGGCGATCTCCTTGTAGCTCAGGTCCTCGATCTCCCGCATCACGACCACCTCGCGATATCCCACGGGCAGCTCCTCCAGCGCCTGGTTCACGAGCTTGCGGTTGGCGCTCTGTAGCAGGATCACCTCCGGGTTCGCGTCGAGCGGGGTCGCGGCGCCGAGGGACTGCGTGTCCGCCGCGAACGGCGCGTCGTCCAGCCCGACGAGGTCCGCGGGGCGGTTCTTCTCGAGCCATGTATAGCAGGTGTTGCGCACGATCGCGAGGATCCAGGGGCGGGCTTCGCCCTTCATTCCGTCGAAGTAGCGCATCGCGCGCAGGTATGCCTCCTGCACGACGTCTTCCGCATCGTGCTCGTTGCGAGTGATCCAGCGCGCCAGGTTGTAGGCGGCGTCGAGGTGCGGCAGGACCTGCGCTTCGAACCGGGCGAGCCGGGCCATGGAAAATTCCCTCCTGCGGCTACTACCCGCCGGGCGGCCATTTTATTCCCGGAACGGAAAGGGAATATTCGGGGGCGGCGGCCGGTCGTGCACGGGAAGCGGGGCGGAAACGCCGGCCCGCACATTGGAGCCCGACATGACCATCGATCGACGCAAGTTCCTGCAGCTCGCCGCCCTCGGGGGCGGCGCCGTCTTCGCCTCGAGCCTTCCCGCCTGCGCCGCCCTCGGCGCAAGCGCCGGCGACGACTTCTACTTCGTGCAGCTCTCCGACGTCCACTGGGGATTCGAAGGCCCCAAGGTGAACCCCGACGCGCGCGGGACGCTTCCCAAGGCGATCGCCGCGGTGAACGCGCTCGCCGAGAAGCCCGATTTCGTGGTCTTCACCGGCGACCTCACCCACACCACGGACAACCCGGTCGAGCGGCGCAAGCGCCTCGCCGAGTTCCGCGACATCGTCTCGAAGCTCGAGGTGCGCGACGTGCGCTTCATGCCCGGCGAGCACGACGCCTCGCTCGACCACGGCAAGGCGTTCAGCGAGTTCTTCGGGCCCACGCACTATACGTTCGACCACAAGGGCGTGCACTTCATCGCGCTCGACAACGTGTCCGATCCCGCCGCGCGCATCGGCGACGAGCAGCTCGCGTGGCTCGCCGCGGACCTCGCGAAGCAGCCGAAGGACGCGCGCATCGTCGTGCTCACGCACCGGCCGCTCTTCGACCTCGCGCCGCAGTGGGACTGGGCGACGCGCGACGGCGCGCGCGCGATCGAGCTCCTCGCGCCCTTCCGGAACGTGACGGTCTTCTACGGGCACATCCACCAGGAGAACCACCACACGACGGGTCACATCGCGCACCACTCGGCGAAGTCGCTGATGTTCCCGCTCCCCGCGCCGCTCTCGCAGCCGAAGCGCACGCCCGTGCCGTGGGACCCGGCGCAGCCCTATCGCGGGCTCGGCTTCCGGGAAGTCGAGGCCGAGGACTCCGGCGCGAGCTTCGCGATCCACGAGCTGCCGGTGGGGAGGGCCTGACCATGGATCCTCGCCGGCGTTTCATCCTCGCCGCCGCCCTGCTCTCGGCGGGCCTGCGTGAGGCCGCCTTCGCGCAGCCCGCCCCGCGGGTCGTCAAGGTGCGCGCCCGACGCTTCGTGTTCACGCCCAGCGAGATCGCGCTGCGCAAGGGCGAGCCCGTCACCTTCGAGCTCACCACCGAGGACGTGTTCATGGGCATGAACATCCCGGATTTCGGCGTGCGCAGCGACATCGTCCCGGGCAAGGTGACGAAGCTCGCATTCACCCCGGACAAGGCCGGGACCTTCACCTTCCTGTGCGACGTCTTCTGCGGCGAAGGCCACGAGACGATGTCGGGGCGGCTCACCGTGACATAGATCGTTACGGTCTTTGGCGTGGATCAAGCAACTTCCCGGGCCGCGGGGTAGTCTCATCGGCCGGAGGTATCAATCCATGCGAAAGCTCCTGATTGCATTCTGGATGGCGCTCGCCGCGGTGGCGGCCACCCCGGCGGCGGCCCAGGTGACGCTCGGGTTCTCGTCGGGGCCGGTGCACCTCGGGATCAACATCCCGGTGTATCCGCGCCTCGTGCCGGTCCCGGGTTACCCGGTGTACTACGCGCCCGACCTTAGGCAGAACTACTTCTTCTACGACGGCTACTACTGGCTTTTCTACAACGACAACTGGTACGAGAGCGAGTGGTACAACGGGCCGTGGACGCTGGTGCCGCCCGATTACGTGCCGCTCTACGTGCTGCGCGTGCCGGTGCGCTACTACCGTCAGCGTCCCACGTACTTCCGCGGCTGGGCGATCAACGAGCCGCCGCGCTGGAACCAGCACTGGGGCCGCTCCTGGGAGGAACAGCATCGCGACTGGAACCGCTGGGACCGCCGCAGCGTGCCGCAGCGCGCGCCGCTGCCGAGCTACCAGCGTCATTACTCGGGCAACCGCTATCCGAACGTGGAACGCCAGCGCGAGGAGCGGCAGCGCAACTACCGCTACACGCCGCGCGACTACGTGCAGCGCCAGCAGCGGACCGATCGGCTGATCCAGCGCGAGACCAGCCCGAGCCGCACGCCGTCGGGGCACGAGAACCCGCGCCCCGGCGAGTCGCGGCAGGAAGCGGCGCGGCGGCAGGAGCGCATCGAGCGTGAGACCGGCCAGCAGTGGCACGGCAACCAGCCCGATCCGCGGCGCGGCAGCGGCCCGGCCGACTCGGGCGGCGGCTGATCGCGGGGTCAGAGCTTCGGGATGCGCAGCGTCTTGCTGACCATGAGCGTCCCGGAGAGCGCGAAGAGCAGCACCAGCGGGTGGAGCGTCCAGGCACCGATGCTCCACTCGCCCCCATAGAGCGCGTCGCCGAGCCGCCCCCGCCACGCGGCGAACGCGAGCACGGCGGTGAGCACGACGCTCGTCGGGATCGGCGTGCCCTCGAAGTACTTCACCTTGTCGCCGCCCTGCGAGAGCGTCTCGGCGGTGACGTTGTAGCGCGCGAGGCGGCTCACGCCGCAGCACACGAAGTAGATCAGCACCACCCAGTCCCACCCGCCGCGCAGCCCGGCGGCGAAGCCGAGCGCCGCGGGCGCCACGCCGAAGGAGATCACGTCGGCGAGCGAATCGAGCTCGCGTCCGAGCACCGAGTGCTGGTGGCGCATGCGCGCGATGCGGCCGTCGAGGACGTCGAAGGCGAACGCCGCGGGCGCCATGGCGGCGGCGAGCAGGAAGAGCGCGAGGGCGCCCGTCTGGAGGAAGAGCATCGCGAGGAACACGCCCGCCACGCCGCACGCGGCGTTGGCGAGGGTGAAGAAGTCCGCGAGGTGGAACTCGCGGAGCATCGAGAAGTGGCGCGGGCGCTCCACTAGATGGGGATGCCGGTGGCGGGCGAGCGCGCCCGCGCGGCGCGCTCGGCGAGGCTCGCGACCGCGGCGATCAGGCGCGGTGCGTCCACCGGCTTCGTGAAGTGGATGTCGAAGCCCGCGCCCAGCGCGCCCGCCCCGTCCTCCGGTCGCGCGAACGCCGTGAGCGCGATCGCCGGCACGTCGCCTCCGTGCTCGGCGCCGAGCGCGCGGATGCGCCGCAGCAGCTCGAAGCCGTCCATCCCGGGCATGCCGATGTCGCTCACGAGGACGTGCGGCCGGCCCGCCCCCACGGCGTCGATCGCCTCCCGCCCCGAGCTCGCGCTCCACACCTCCGCGCCGCACTCGGCGAGCAGGCGCTCGGCGAGCGCGCGCGCATCCGGCTGGTCGTCCACCACCAGCACGCGCACGCCCGAAAGGTCGATCGCCTCGAGATGCACGGGGGGGAGGTCCGGTGCCGGCAGGCCGGTCGCCTGCGCTTCGGCCGAGGCGCGGAAGTGCTGAGTGACCGGCAGCTCGAGCGTGAACGTCGCGCCGAGCCCGGGGCCCGCGCTGTCCGCGTACACCGTGCCGCCGTGCAGCTCCACGAGGTGCTTCACGATCGCGAGGCCGAGGCCGAGGCCGCCATGGCGGCGCGTGGTCGAGGCGTCCGCCTGGCTGAATCGCTCGAACACCTGGGAGAGGAAGTGCGGCTCGATGCCCACGCCGGTGTCCGAGATGCTGAGCTCCACGCGGGAGCCGACGCGCCGCAGCGCGACCGCGATGCGCCCGCCCGTCGGCGTGAACTTGATCGCGTTCGAGAGCAGGTTCCACGCCACCTGCTGCAGGCGTGCGGGGTCGCCCGACACGGGGCCCGCCTCGGGATCCAGGGACTTCTCGACACGGATGCCCTTCGCCTCGGCGGCGGGCCGCACCGTCTCGAGCGCCGCCTCGACGAACGCGATCGGCTGGATCGCGTGCACCTCGAGCCGGATCTTGCCCGACGTGATGCGGCTCATGTCGAGCAGGTCCTCGATGAGCTTCGTCTGCGCGCGGGCGTTGCGCTCGATGATGTCGAGCGCCCTGGCGAGGTCCGCCGGATCGCGCGCGCCGCGCCGCAGGATCTGCGTCCAGCCCAGGATCGAGCTGAGCGGCGTGCGCAGCTCGTGCGAGAGCGTGGCGAGGAACTCGTCCTTGAGGCGGTTCGCGCGCTCGGCCTCGCGCAGCGCCGCCTCCACCTTCTCGTGGCTCTCGCGCAGCGCCTGCTCCGCCTTCCGCCGCTCCGTGATGTCGAGGATGATCGCGACGAACACGCGCTGGCCCGCATGGGAGACGCACTGCAGGTGCACCTCGACCGGGTAGTCGCTCGCGTCGCTCCTGCGGTGCGCGGTGTAGAAGACGTGCTTCTCCTGGGAGCCGTCGAGGAGCGGGCGCAGCATCGCGCGGAACGAGGATGCGGTGAACTCCGGCTTGATGTCGAGCGGCGTCATGTGCCGCATCTGCTCCATCGTGTAGCCGAGGTTGCGCAGCGCCCCCTGGTTCACGTAGGTGAAGCGCAGGCTCGCCGTGTCGAACATGTAGATCTCGTTGAGGCTCTTCTCGAGCACGCTCATCAGGCGGCCGCGCTCGGACTCGGCCTGC
>DATIVM010000102.1:0-2698 GCA_035465975.1 Usitatibacter sp. | reverse complement strand
CGTGATGCGGGCGTTCTTCGACGGGCGCTCGATCACGACGCGGCCGACGGCGGCGTGCGAGAGCTTCTTCTTGAGGTATTCGCGCACCTTGATGTCCTCGGCGAGCATCGCCGGGAAGTTCTTGGAGCTCGCGTACCACTTGGAGCCCCAGTTGCGGTTCACCGAGAGGCGGAAGCCGGTCGGGTTGATCTTCTGTCCCATGGTCAGTCCTTTTTCCCGTCGCCCACCGTGAGGAACACGTGGCAGGTCGGCTTCACGATGCGGTTGCCGCGCCCCTTGGCGCGCGCCTGGAAGCGCTTGAGCACGGGCCCCTTCTCGACGTGGATCGCGGTGACCTTGAGCTCGTCGATGTCGGCGCCGTTGTTGTGCTCGGCGTTGGCGATCGCGCTCTCGAGCACCTTCTTGATGATCTTCGCGGCCTTCTTGGGCGTGAAGGCGAGGATGTTGAGCGCCGAGGCGATCGGCTGGCCGCGCACCAGGTCGGCGACGAGCCGCCCCTTCTGGGCCGAGAGCCGCACGCCGTAGAGTTTCGATTGGACTTGCATCGCGCTCTCCTTACTTCTTCGGCGGGCCGCCCGCCGGCGCCGCGACCTTCTTGTCGGCCGAGTGGCCCTTGAAGGTGCGGGTGAGGGCGAACTCGCCGAGCTTGTGGCCGACCATGTTCTCGGTCACGTAGACCGGGATGTGCTGCTTGCCGTTGTGCACCGCGATGGTGAGGCCCACGAAATCGGGCAGCACCGTGGAGCGGCGCGACCAGGTCTTGATCGGGCGCTTGTCCTTGGCGGCCTGCGCGGCCTCCACCTTCTTCATGAGATGCCCGTCCACGAACGGGCCCTTCTTGACGGAACGTGCCATGTGGGTTCCTTACGCCTTCTTGTGGCGGCTGCGCACGATCATCGACTGCGTGCGCTTGTTGGTGCGGGTCTTCTTGCCCTTGGCCGGCTGGCCCCAGGGGGAGACCGGGTGGCGGTTGCCGCGCGTGCGCCCGCCCAGCGGGTGGTCGACCGGGTTCATCGTCTCGCCGCGCACGGTCGGGCGGATGCCGCGCCAGCGGTTGGCTCCCGCCTTGCCGATCTGCCGCAGGTTGTGCTCCTCGTTGCCGACCTCGCCGACGGTCGCCTTGCAGTTCACGTGCACGCGGCGGATCTCGCCGGAGCGCATGCGCAGCTGCGCGTACTCGCCCTCGCGCGCGAGGAGCTGGACGCCCGCGCCGGCGGCGCGCGCGATCTGCGCGCCCTTGCCGGGCAGCATCTCGACGCAGTGCACCGTGGTGCCGACCGGGATGTTGCGCAGCGGCAGCGCATTGCCCGTCTTGATCGGCGCTTCCGACCCGCTCTCGATCGTCTGGCCGATCGCGAGGCCCTTGGGCGCGATCATGTAGCGGCGCTCGCCGTCCGCGTAGCAGAGCAGGGCGATGTTGGCGCTGCGGTTCGGGTCGTACTCGAGCCGCTCCACCTTCGCGGGGATGCCGTCCTTCTCGCGACGGAAATCGACGATCCGGTAGTGGTGCTTGTGCCCGCCGCCCTGGTGGCGCGTGGTGATGTTGCCCATGGAGTTGCGGCCCGCGCGCTTCGGCAGGGCCTCCACGAGCGGAGCGTACGGCGCGCCCTTGTGCAGGTCCGCGTTCACCACCTTCACCATGGCGCGGCGGCCGGCGGAGGTGGGCTTGGTCTTGACGAGCGCCATGGTCAGGCCACTCCTTCCACGAAGTTGATGTCGCCCTCGCCCTTGAGGCTCACGTAGGCCTTCTTCAGGTTCTTGCGGCGGCCGACGAAGCGCCCGTGGCGCTTCTCCTTGCCCTTGACGTTCACGACGTTCACGGCGCCCACCTCGACCTTCTGCTCCTTGAAGAGCAGCTCCACGGCGGCCTTGATCTCCGCCTTGGTCGCGTCGGGCAGCACCTCGAACACCACCTGGCGGCGCGTGTCGCCCACGAGCGTCGCCTTCTCCGAGATGACGGGGGCGACGATCACCTTCATCAGTCGTTCCTGGTTCATGCGAGGGCCTCCTCGAGGTGCTTCACCGCCGCCTTGGTCATGAGGACCTTCTCGAAGCGCATGAGGCTCACGGGATCGGCGTGGCGCGCCTCGAGCACCAGCACGTTGGGCAGGTTGCGCGAGGACAGGTACAGGTTCTCGTCGAGCTTGTCGGTGAGGATCAGCACCTCCCCGAGGCCCAGGGCGCGGAGCTTCCCGGCGAGGAGCTTGGTCTTCGGCTGCTCGACGTTGAACGCGTCGATCACCGACAGGCGCTCCTCGCGCACGAGCTGCGAGAGGATCGAGGCCATGCCCGCGCGGTACATCTTGCGGTTGAGCTTCTGGGTGAAGTTCTCGTCGGGCCGGTTCGGGAAGATGCGCCCGCCGCCGCGCCACAGCGGCGAGGAGGTCATGCCGGCGCGCGCGCGGCCGGTGCCCTTCTGGCGCCACGGCTTCTTGGTCGAGTGGCGCACCTCGGAGCGCGTCTTCTGCGCGCGGCTTCCCTGCCGGCCGTTCGCCTGGTAGGCGACCACGACCTGGTGCACGAGCGCCTCGTTGTAGGCGCGGCCGAACAGCTGCTCGGAGGCGGGCACGGAGGAGGCCGCCTCGCCCTTCTCGTTGATGACCTTCAGTTCCATCACTTGCCTCCCTTCGCCGGCGCCTTGGCTTTCACGCTGGGCCGCACCACGACGGCGGCGTTCTTCGGGCCGGGGACGGAGCCC
>DATIVM010000101.1:0-4447 GCA_035465975.1 Usitatibacter sp. | reverse complement strand
ATATACATATAAAGCGGCTTGAATGTAGCACGGTGCGGGACCATAATCAATATCTCCAATACCGATTCTGGCGGCCTCCCATGCGGCTCACGACCTTCTCCGACTACGCGCTGCGCGTCCTCATCTACCTGGGCGTGCGCGAGGGCGAGGTTTGCACGGTCGCCGGCATCGCCGGCGCCTACGGCATCTCCGCGAACCACCTCATGAAGGTGGTGCACCACCTGGGACAGCACGGCTACGTGGAGACGCTGCGCGGCAAGGGCGGCGGGATGCGCCTCGCACGCGAGCCGGCCCGCATCAACCTGGGCGAGCTCGTGCGCGGCACCGAGGAGCAGCGGATCGTGGAGTGCTTCGACAGCGCGTCCTCGGCCTGCCGCATCGAATCGGCGTGCGCGCTGCGCGGGATCCTCGGCGAGGCGCTCGAGGCGTTCTTCACGGTCCTCGACCGGCACACGCTCGCCGACCTCCTGCAGCCGAGCCGCAAGCTCGCGAGGATCCTGGTGTTCCGGCCGCCGCAGCGCGCGGCCGCCGCCCGGCGGGAGCCGCGGTGAACGATCTCTCCCATGGCAGCGCGGCGATCGCGCCGCGCGACGCAACCGCCGTCGCGTATACCGTCGAGCGCGTCTGCGCGATCCGTCACCGCACGCCCGGCCTCGTCGCGTTCGAGATCACGCGGCCGGAAGCCTTCCGCTTCACGCCGGGCCACTACGCGCGCCTGGGCCTCGGGCCCGACGACGACATCGTGTGGAGGCCCTATTCGATCGCCTCCCCCGCCGGGGAGGACCGGCTCGCGTTCCAGTTCACGCGCGTGCCGGGCGGGGCGTTCAACCGGCTCTTCGACGCGCTGAAGGCGGGCGACGCGATCCGCGTCGATCGCCGCAGCTTCGGCTTCCTCACGCTCGCTCAGGTCGCGCCGGGCGGCGTGCTGTGGCTGCTCGCGACGGGAACGGGCGTGGCGCCCTTCCTCTCGATCCTCGCCGACGACGCCACCTGGAAGCGCCACGAGCGCGTGGTCCTCGTGCACAGCGTGCGGCACGCGGCGGAGCTCGCGAGCCCCGACGTCGACGCCGCGATATCGCGCCGCGCGGCCCACGACCGGGCGCGCCTGCGCATGATCCCGATCGTGACCCGCGAGCGGGCCGCGGGGGCGCTCGGCGAGCGGATCGGCGTGCTGCTGAGGAACGGGGCGCTGGAGGCCGCCGCGGGGCGCGTGATCGATCCCGCCGGGTCCCGCGTGATGCTGTGCGGCAATCCCGACATGATCAAGGATGCGCGCGCCTGGCTTCGCGAGCGCGGGCTCGAGCCCGGCCGCCGCGGGATCCCCGGGCAGCTCGCGACCGAAGGCTACTGGTAACGGCGACGGGCTGCGCGCGCGCCCGGAACGAAATCGGCGCGCCGTGTCCAACGGCAAGACCGGGAACGACGATGGCGACCCAGCACGCAGAATCCGGAGAGATCATCCCCCTCTTCCCCGCGCCGCAGGGCGGTGAGCGCCCGGGCTCCGTGGCGCTTATCCGCGACCAGCATTTCGAGGTCTTCCGCCTGGTGATGGAGGTGGGGAAGGAATTGCCCGTGCACGAAGTGCCGAGCCTCATCACGATCCAGTGCCTGCGCGGGCGCGTGGAGGTGATCGCGCACGGCCGCCCGCGCGCGTTGCCCGCCGGGCACCTCATGTACCTCGCGGGCGGGGAGCCGCACGGCGTGAAGGCGCTCGAGGAATCCTCGATCCTCGTGACGATGCTGGTCGGGCGCGAGTAGGCGCTAGGGCGCGTTGAGCGCCTTCAGCATCGCGCCGAAGATCTTCCCGTTCGAAGCCACGATCCGCCCGTTCTGCAGGAATTCGTCCTCGCCGGCGAGGTCGGCGACGAGCCCGCCCGCTTCGCGCACGAGCAGCGCCCCCGCCGCCATGTCCCACGGCGAGAGTCCCAGCTCCCAGAACCCGTCGGTGCGGCCCGCCGCGACCCAGGCGAGGTCGAGCGCCGCGGCGCCGGGCCGGCGCACGCCGGCGCACACCAGCATCATGTTGCGCAGCATGCGCAGGTACTCGTCGATGTGGCCGACCTCCTTGAACGGGAAGCCGGTGCCGATCAGCGCGTTGTCGAGCTTGTCGGTGCGGCTCACGCGGATGCGCCGGTCGTTCAGGAACGCGCCCGCGCCGCGGGTCGCCGTGAAGAGCTCGTTGCGGTTCACGTCGAAGACCACCGCCTGCTGGAGCTGGCCCCGGTGGGTGAGCGCGATCGACACGCAGTACTGCGGCAGGCCGTGCAGGAAGTTGGTGGTGCCGTCGAGGGGATCCACCACCCACACGTATTCGGACTTCGTGCCGTGCGCGCCGCTTTCCTCGGCGAGCACGCCGTGGTCCGGATACGCTTCGCGCAGCGTGGAGAGGATCGCGTCCTCGGCCGCGTGGTCGACCTCCGACACGAAGTCGTTCTTCTGCTTGCTGCGCACGGTGAGCTTGTCGACATCGTAGGAGGCGCGGACGATGATCGAGGCGGCCTTGCGCGCGGCCTTGACGGCCGTGTTGAGCATCGGGTGCATGGGGGGCGCGGGGCTTCGGCGCGCTGCGTGAAGCGGCCGATTCTACTATGAACGCGCCGACCCACTCCGATTCGCGGCCCGCCCGCGCCGCGCCGGCTTCTCGCCCGCCACGCGCCCGAAATAGGTCATCAGGCGGCCGATGTCGCGTCCGATGCGGCGCAGCTCGCCGCGATGGACCGACGCGAGCTTGTCGAAGACGCGCTGCCCGCTCGCGGTGAGCCGGATCCCGACCTTGCGCCGGTCGTCTGGCGCCGGCTCGCGTCGCACCATGCCGAGCTCCTCGAGGCGGTTCACCATGCCCACCGCGCTGTGGTGCTTGATGAGCATCTGGCGCGCGAGGTCGGTGATCGAGAGCAGCCCCGGCCCCTGGTGGGCGCGCACCGCGAGGAGCGCCTGGTATTGCTGCTGGGTGAGCCCCACGCCCTCCGCGGCCTTCTCGCTGAAGGCGAGGAACTGGCGAAGCTTGTAGCGGAAGGCGGCGAGCATCGCGTACTCGGAGCTCGAGAGGGGCATCATCGTTCCCGCGAATTCGAGGTTGACATCATGTCGGCCTGCGATATATAAACGCACGTATCGTAATACGATATAGTTCTCTTCCGCTGACGGTCGTCTTGCGATAGAGGATGAAAAAACCGATCGAAGCGCCGACGACGAGCGGCGCCGTGCGACGTTGGGTTCACCGTGGGGCGCAAATGCGGAGCGCCGGGGGCGGCGCTCCGCGCTTTTTCGAATCCTAACCCGGCGCGCCCCGATCCACCATGCGTGCTCCGTGCGGCAGCGGCGCGCCGGCGTCGTGCACAATGGCGCGCATGTCGAGCGCCCCGATCCTCGAGCGCATCCGCGTCGTCCTCGTGCGCCCCAGCCATCCGGGCAACGTCGGCGCGGCCGCGCGCGCCATGAAGACCATGGGGCTTTCCGACCTGCGGCTCGTCGCGCCGCGCCGCGCGCCCGGCGCCGAGGCGCTCGCGCTCGCCGCCGGCGCGTCCGATGTCCTCGAGGGCGCGCGCCACGTCGATCGGCTGGAGGAGGCCCTCGCCGGCAGCGTGCTCGCCGCGGGCCTCAGCGCGCGCACCCGCGAGCTCTCGCATCCGCTGCGCTCGCTGCGCGAGGCCGCGCCGCAGATCGTCGCCGCGGCGGCCGGGGGACCGGTCGCGCTCGTGTTCGGCAACGAGACGAACGGCCTCAGCAACGAGGAGATCGGACACTGCGGCCTGCAGGTCACGATTCCCGCCAATCCCGCGTACGCGTCGCTCAACCTCGCCGCCGCCGTGCAGGTCGCGTGCTACGAAGTCGCGGTCGCCGCGCGATCCTTCGAGGTCGCGCGCGCCGCCGAGCGGGCGGGCGCCACGAGCGAGGACGTCGAGGCGCTCCTCGCGCACTGGGAATCGGCCATGGTGGAGAGCGGCTACCTCGACCCGGCGCAGCCCGGCCGCCTCATGGAGCGGCTGCGCGCGATGCTGGCGCGCGCGGGACTGGAACGCGCGGAGGTGAAGTTCCTGCGCGGGATGCTCGCCGCGTTCGAGGCGCGGATGCGCCGCTAGTCGTTCGCGCGCGCGGCGGCGACGCGGCGCGCCGGCGCGAGCGAGAGCGCGAGGACCGCCATCGCGGCGACGATCGCCGCGCCGATCGCGAAGGGCGTGCGCACGCCGTGCCGCTCGACGAGCTGGCCGCCGACCGCCATGCCCGCGCCCAGGCCGCTCACGATGAACGTGGAGGACCACGTGAAGGCCTCCGCCGCGTAGTGCGAGGGCGCCAGGCGCGAGACGAGCGTCGACTGCGCCGCGATGGAAGGCGCGATGAGCGCGCCCGCGAGGAACGCCACCGCCGCGAAGAGCGCCACGGGGCCCACCACGGTGTGCAGGAGCAGCGGGAGGGCCATGAGCCCCATCGCCGCCGCGAACTGCCG
>DATIVM010000100.1:0-5670 GCA_035465975.1 Usitatibacter sp. | reverse complement strand
GAGATCTTCGCGCGCGCCCTCGAGAAGGGCGTCATGGTCGCCTTCGAGGCGTCGGTCGCGGGCGGCATCCCGATCATCAAGGCGATCCGCGAGGGCCTCACCGCCAACCGCATCGAGTGGATCGCCGGGATCATCAACGGCACCTGCAACTACATCCTCTCGGAGATGCGCGACAAGGGGCTGCCCTTCGGCACCGTGCTCGCCGAGGCGCAGCGCCTGGGCTACGCGGAAGCCGATCCCGCCTTCGACGTGGAAGGCAGCGACACCGCGCACAAGCTCACCATCCTCGCCGCGATCGCCTTCGGCGTTCCGATGCAGTTCGACAAGGTCTATACCGAGGGCATCACGAAGCTCACCGCGACCGACCTCAAGTACGCCGAGGGGCTCGGCTACCGCATCAAGCTGCTCGGCATCGCGCGCCGCACGCCGAAGGGAATCGAGCTGCGCGTGCACCCCACGCTCATTCCGGCGCGGCGCCTGATCGCGAACGTCGAGGGGGTGATGAACGCGGTGCTGGTGAAGGGCGACGCGGTCGGGCCGACGCTCTATTACGGCCGCGGGGCGGGCGCCGAGGCGACGGCGAGCGCGGTGGTGGCGGACCTCGTCGACGTCACGCGCATGGCGACGGCCGACCCCGAGCATCGCGTGCCGCACCTGGCGTTCCAGCCCGACCGCCTGTCGAACGAGCCGATCCTCGCCATGGAGGACGTGGAGACCGGCTACTACCTGCGCCTGCGCGCGCTCGACCGCCCCGGGGTGCTCGCGGACGTGACGCGCATCTGCGCCGACCTCTCCATCTCCCTCGACGCCATCTTCCAGAAGGAGGCCGCGGAAGGCGAGGACCAGGTGGACGTGGTGATCCTCACCCACGTGGCGCCGGAGCGCAGCGTGAACGAGGCGATGCGGCGCATCGAGGCGCTGCCGACGATTCCGGCTCCGGTGGTGCGCATCCGGCTGGAAGAGCTGCTTTGAGAACTCGTCATTCCCGCGACGGCGGGAATCCCCGGGTCCCCGCCTTCGCGAGGACGACACCTCGTTCATGAAATACGTCAGCACGCGCGGGCACTGCGCCTCGCAGGCCTTCACCGACATCCTGCTCGAGGGCCTGGCGCCCGACGGCGGCCTCATGGTGCCCGAGCAGTGGCCGCGGCTCACCCGGGCCAAGCTCGACGCGATGCGCGACCTGCCGTACCCGCGCCTCGCCTTCGAGATCCTGCGCTTCTTCGCCGACGACTTCCCCGGCGGCGAGCTGAAGGCGCTCGTCGAGCGCACCTACACCGCGGAGGTGTTCGGAAGCCCCGAGATCACGCCGCTCGCGATCCTCGAGCCCAACCTGCACCTGCTCAGGCTCTCGAACGGGCCGACGCTCGCGTTCAAGGACGTGGCGATGCAGCTCCTCGGCAACCTCTTCGAGAGCGTGCTCGAGCGCCAGGGCCGGCGGCTCAACGTGCTGGGCGCGACGAGCGGCGACACGGGCAGCGCCGCGGAGCATGCGCTCAAGGGCAAGGCGCGCGTGAACGTCTTCATGCTCTCGCCGCACGGCCGCATGAGCCCGTTCCAGCGCGCGCAGATGTACTCGCTCGCGGAGCCGAACGTCTTCAACCTCGCGATCGAGGGCCTGTTCGACGACTGCCAGGACGTGGTGAAGGCGGTGAACCTCGATGCCGCCTTCAAGGAGCGCCACGCCATCGGGGCCGTGAACTCGATCAACTGGGCGCGCGTGGTGGCGCAGGTGGTGTATTACTTCAAGGGCTATTTCGCCGCCACCCGCTCGAACGACGAGCCGGCGTCCTTCGCCGTGCCGTCGGGCAACTTCGGCAACATCTTCGCCGGCCATGTCGCGAAGCGGATGGGGCTGCCGATCCGGCGCCTGGTGCTCGCCACCAACGAGAACGACGTGCTCGACGAGTTCTTCCGCACCGGGCGCTACCGGCCGCGCAAGGCCTCGGAGACGCACGCGACCTCCAGCCCGTCGATGGACATCTCGAAGGCCTCCAACTTCGAGCGCTTCGTCTGGGACGCCGTGGACCAGGACGGCGAGAAGGTCGCATGGCTCTGGAAGCAGGTGGACGAGCGCGGCGGCTTCGACCTCTCCACCGACCGGGCGTGGGAGAAGATCCAGGATGATTCGGGCTTCGTCTCGGGGCGCAGCAGCCACGCCGACCGCGTCGCCACCATCCGCCTCGTGAACGACAAGTACGGCGTGCTGATCGACCCGCACACCGCCGACGGCGTGAAGGTGGCGCTGCGCGAGCGCGAGCCGCGCTATCCGATGATCTGCCTCGAGACCGCGCTTCCCGCCAAGTTCGACGAGACCATCGTCGAGGCGCTCGGCCGCCACGCCCCGCGCCCGCCCGGGTTCGAGGGCATCGAGGAGCGCCCCCAGCGCTTCGAGGTGATGGCGCCCGACGCCGAGGCGGTCAAGCGCTACATCGCGGAGCGCGCCCCGGCCTCGTAGGCGGCGTCGGATTCCTCAGAAGAAGAGGACCCAGGCGACCAGCAGGGTGAGGAGCATGCCGCCCACGATCGCCGAGAAGATCACCGCGAGCACGCGCGCGTCGGAAGCCTGCTGGCCCGCGACGTCGTCGCTCGCGATCGACTTCCCGAGCCGGCGCTCGCGAAAGGCGAACCAGACCACGGTCGCCAGGATCGCGAGGAAGGCGGCGAAGACGATCGCGAGCTTGTGGAGGAGGAGCACGCCTCCATTATCGCCCTACTGGCAGGCCGTGGTCGGCGTCCCGTACACCTGGCGCGTGATGGACTTGCTCTGCGTCACCCCGTTCACCGTGTACGTGAACGTTCCGTTGTTCGCGTCGCCGAATTCGAACGTCGCGCTTCCGACCGGCGTCACCACGACCTGCGCGGGGTTCCACGGCTGGGCGTTGAACGCGGGCCCGGTGGTACGGTAGAGCGCCCCCGTGAACGCGCTGGTGCTGCCGACGCGCTCGCCGTCCGACATCACGAGCCACATGCCCTTGCCGCTCGCGTCGTAGGTGAACCAGGTCGCGAAGAGGATGTTGCCCTGGTGCGTGATGTTCACGCCCCAGCCCGATTCGCTGCCCGCGGGCGAGCGCCACCACAGGTCCTGGTAGTTGGGCCCGGCGCTCGTGCCGGTGCCGTAGATCGGCGAGGAGCCCGGCGCCGCCGTGCCCTCGAAGCAGGTCGGCGCGGGGGTGGCGAAGACCTGGCGCGTGATGTTCTTCGCATGCGTGATGCCGTTCACCGTGTACGCGAAGGTGCCGTTGTTCGCGTCGGTGAAGGCGAAGGTGGCGCTCCCCACCGGCGTCACCGTGACGCGCGAGGGATCGAACGGCGCGGCGTCGAACGAGGGTCCCGTGGTGCGATAGAGCGTGCCCGAGTACTTGTTGTCGGCGACCTTGTCGCCCCTCGACATCACGAGCCACATGCCGCTGCCGTCGGTGTCGTAGGTGAACCAGGTCGCGAACACGATGTCGCCTTGCTGCGTGAGGTTCACGCCCCAGCCCGATTCGCTCCCGGCGGGCGAATTCCACCAGAGGCCCTCGATGTTGAACGTCTGCGCGGGCGGGGGCGATCCGGACACGGAGCCCGTCGCGCCGGCGAAGTTCTGCGGCGAGTTCACGCCGGTGGTGCCGTTGCGGTTGAGCGACAGGCGCCCGTCCGAGGGCAGGTTGGAGTAGCTCCAGACGTCCGCGCCCTCGCCCCAGTTCACCGAGCCCGCGCCCGCGAAGAAGAACCCGTCGGGCACGATGTAGTCGGGGTGCACGACGCCGAGGTTCGCGAAGCCCTGCGTGGCGAAGAGCACGCGGTGGCCGGAAGTGTCCCCGGGCAGGTTCGAGGGCACCGTGAAGGTGTGCGTCGTGCCGCCCTGCGTCACCGTCAGGTGGTGGTTCGCGAAGAACTGCTGGGCGGGAGCGAGCGCCGTCATCTCGAGGAATTGCACCGAGCCGTCGGCGTTCGAATACAGCTCGTCCATCGTCATCAGGTGGAACGACGCCGCGGCCTGGCCGCTGGCGAAGACGAGGAAGAGCAGGGTCAGCGCCGGACACAGCCGGCAGAGCAGCAAGCGGGACATGGGTCACCTCCGCTCGGGCAAACATCCCGGGCGGCGGGACTATTCCCCGCTACTTCTCCTCTTCCTCGAGGGGCGGCTTCCCGTCGTACACCTGGTTGCGGCGGCGGTCGAGCCAGGCGTCGCGGATGAAGAGGTAGCGGTCGAGGGCCGCCTGCTCGACGACGCTTTCCGCCTTGAGGAGCTGCGCGCGCGTCTGCACCACGTCGATGCCCCACAGGCCCCAGGCGACGGCGTTGTCGTCGATCGCGCGCGAGTAGAACCACTGCGGGTCCACGGCGCGCGCGGGCGCGTCGCGCGCGGTGCTGGGCCCCAGGAACGGGATCACGAAATACGGGCCGGGCGGCACGCCCCACCAGCCGAGGGTCTGGCCGAAATCCTCGCTGCGCTTCTCGACGCCCAGGTCGCTCGCGACATCCCACAGGCCGGCGACGCCGAACGTGGTGTTCACGACGATGCGCCCGAAGTCGTTGATGGCGTACGGGAGCTTGCCTTGCAGGACGTCGTTGAGGCCGGTGCCGATGTCGGCGACGTTCGAGAAGAAATTCGAGACGCGCGCGCGCACGAAGGGCGTCGTCACCTTCACGTACGCCTGGGCGGTGGGCTTGAGCACCGCGCGGTCCACGGCGTCGTTGAACTCGTACGTCCTGCGGTTGAGGCCTTCCCACGGATCGCGGGGATCGTGGGAGCCGGTCGCGGCGCAGGCCGAAAGGAGCAGGGCGAGGGCGGGGGCGAGGAGGATTCGCATCAGCGTGTGAGGAAACGCAGGGAAAGGTCGAGGGCTTCCACGTCCTTGGTGAGCGAGCCGATGGAGATGCGGTGCACGCCGGTCTCGGCGATCGCGCGCACGTTGGAGAGCCGCACGCCGCCCGAGGCCTCGAGCTCGGCGCGCTCGCCGGCGATCTTCACCGCCTC
This sequence comes from Usitatibacter sp., assembly GCA_035465975.1. Taxonomy (GTDB): domain Bacteria; phylum Pseudomonadota; class Gammaproteobacteria; order Burkholderiales; family Usitatibacteraceae; genus Usitatibacter. Next base: position 704 of record DATIVM010000100.1, on the reverse strand, counting down.
GCGCATGGCGGCGAGGTCGAAGTTGTCGAGGAGGATCAGCTTCGCGCCGGCATCGAGCGCCTCGCGCAGCTGGTCGAGGCTCTCCACCTCCACCTGCAGCATCACGTCGGCGGAGGCCTCGTGAAGCGCCAGGCGCACCGCCTGGCGCAATCCGCCGCACGCGTGGATGTGGTTCTCCTTGATGAGGATGCCGTCGTAGAGGCCGATGCGATGGTTGGTGCCGCCGCCCACGTGCACGGCGTACTTCTGCGCCATGCGCAGGCCGGGCAGGGTCTTGCGCGTGTCGACGATCTTCGCGCGCGTGCCTTGCACGGCGCGCACGAACTGGCGCGTGCGCGTCGCCACCGCGGACAGGAGCTGCACGAAGTTGATGGCGGTGCGCTCCGCCGTGAGCATCGGCCGCGCGCGCCCCTCGACCTCGCAGAGCGAGGTGCCGGCCACGATCTCGTCGCCGTCCCGGTGGTGCCAGAACATCTCGACGTCGGTGTCGAGCTCCTCGAAGGTGCGCCGGAACCACTCGACGCCGCAGAGCACGCCGGACTCGCGGGTGAGGAGGCGGGCGTGGCCCGTGCGATCCTCCGGAACCAGCTTCGCGGTGAGGTCGCCGGTGCCGATGTCTTCCTCGAGGGCACGGGTGACGTCCCGGGTGACGATTTCTTCGAGCGCGTGGAAAGGGTCGGGCATGGGGCTTTTTCGACAGGGCC
>DATIVM010000099.1:0-1988 GCA_035465975.1 Usitatibacter sp. | reverse complement strand
GACGAAAAGGAAGTTGCGGCCGGCCATGCGGTTCTCCTCGAATGTTGGATTTGGAAGGGTTCGGGCGGAAGTGGGGCGTCAGGACGCCGCGCGATAGACGGGGTGGGCGGCGCACAGCTCGCGCACGCGCGCCGCGGCGCGCGCGACGACGGCGGCATCGCCCTTCGCCTCGAGCACGTCGGCGACGCATTCCGCCGCTTCGCGCGCGTCGGCCTCGGAGAAGCCGCGCGTGGTGAGCGCGGCGGAGCCGATGCGGATGCCGCTCGTCACGGTCGGCTTCTCGGGATCGTTCGGGATCGCGTTCTTGTTCACCGTGAGGTGCGCGGCGCCCAGCGCGGCCTCCGCGTCCTTTCCGGTGATCGCGACGGGCCGCAGGTCCACGAGGAAGAGGTGCGAATCCGTGCCGCCCGAGACGATGCGCAGGCCGCGCGCGGCGAGGGTCCGGGCCATGGCGCGCGCGTTCGCGACGACGCGCTTCTGGTATTCGACGAAGGAGGGCTGCAGCGCCTCGTGGAAGGCGACCGCCTTGGCCGCGATCACGTGCATCAGGGGCCCGCCCTGCAGCGCCGGGAAGACGCTCGAGTTGAGCGCCTTCTCGTGCTGCGCGCCGGCGAGCACGACGCCGCCGCGCGGGCCGCGCAGCGTCTTGTGCGTGGTGCTGGTCACGAATTGCGCGTGCGGCACCGGGTTGGGATAAAGGCCCGCGGCGATGAGGCCGGCGTAGTGCGCCATGTCCACCATCAGCATCGCGCCCGCCTCGTCGGCGATCGCTCGGAAACGCGCCCAGTCGATGACGCGCGAGTAGGCCGAGGCGCCGGCAACGACGAGCTTCGGGCGATGCTCGAGCGCGAGCGCGCGCACCTCGTCGTAGTCGATGCGCTCGTCGGCGCCCAGCCCGTAGGCGACGCTGCGGAAGATCTTCCCCGAGAGGTTCACCGTCGCGCCGTGCGTGAGGTGCCCGCCGTGGGCGAGGGACATGCCGAGGATCGTGTCTCCCGGCTTGAGCGTCGCGAAGTAGACCGCCTGGTTCGCCTGCGAGCCCGAGTGCGGCTGCACGTTCGCGTATGGCGCGCCGAACAGCTGCTTCACGCGCGCGACGGCGAGCGATTCGGCGGCGTCCACCGCCTCGCAGCCGCCGTAGTAGCGCTTGCCCGGATAGCCTTCGGCGTACTTGTTGGTGAGCACCGAGCCCTGCGCTTCCAGCACCGCCGGGCTCACGTAGTTCTCGGAGGCGATGAGCTCGAGGTGGTCCTCCTGGCGCGCGCGCTCGGCGCCGATCGCCTGGAAGATCTCGGGGTCGACCTCGGAGAGGCCGCGGCTGGGAATTCCGTCGAACATCGCTGCTCCTTCAGATCTCGTAGAGGACGGGCTCGGCCGCCAGGGAATCGGCGGCCCGCTCGGCCGCGGCGACGGTGTTGGCGATGAGGCAGGCGACCGTCATCGGGCCCACCCCGCCGGGAACCGGCGTGATGTGGCCCGCGACGGGCGCGGCGCTCTCGTAGTCCACGTCGCCGACGATGCGGCCGTCGGCGGTGCGGTTGATGCCGACGTCGATCACCGCGGCACCCGGCTTCACCATGTCGCCGGCGACGAGCCTCGGGCGGCCGGTCGCGACGACGAGCACGTCCGCATCGCGCGTGAAGCGCCCGAGCGCGGGCGTGCGCGAATTGCAGACGGTGACGGTCGCGCCGCGCGCGACGAGCATCAGGGCGAGGGGCTTGCCGACGATGTTGCTGCGGCCGACGACGACCGCGTGGCGGCCCTCGAGCGGGATGCGGTAGGCGTCGAGGAGGTCCATGACGCCGCTCGGCGTGCACGGCGCGAAGCCCGGCGTGCAGGCGACGAGCGCCCCGAGGCTGTCGGCGCGAAACCCGTCGACGTCCTTCTCCGCGGCGATGGCGGCGATCACCTCGCGCACGTCGAGCTGCGGCGGAAGCGGCAGCTGCACGAGGATGCCGTGCACCGCGGGATCGGCGTTGAGCTGGGCG
>DATIVM010000098.1:0-4214 GCA_035465975.1 Usitatibacter sp. | reverse complement strand
CAGTCCACGTCCTCGCGCAGCATCGCGGCGCGGCCGCCGTTGGAGGCGAGCTGCGTGATGCCGTGCAGCGCCATGGCGGTCGGCACGGGCAGCACGGCGAGGAGGATGCCGAGCAGCATCATCCCGCCCGCCATCCCGAGGATGCCCGAGACGAAGGAGGTCGCGAGTGTGGCGCCGGCGAGGAGCGCCAGCAGGGGGAGGGAGGCGCTCATCGCAGCCGTTCCGCCTCCGCGGCGAGCCGGCTCACCCGCGAGCGCCATTCCGCCTCCGGCATCGATGCCCTTTCGCGCTCCAGCTCCGCGGCGCGGCGCGCGAGCTCCATGGCCCGCGAGCGCGCCTCGATGAGCCCGGGGAGCTGCTCGTCGCAGCGCGCGATGGGCGAGGGGTAGGAACGCACTTCCTGCGCGAGCTCGCGGGCGCGGGCCTGCATCCGTGCGCGGAGCGAGGCGAGGACCGCGGTCGTGTCGTCTTCCATGCCGGTGCCGAATGACGCCTGGAGCGCGCAGTTTCGGCGCGGGCCGGCGCGAAGTAAAATGAATTCATCGCGGCGATTGATGAGGAAAATGCATGAAGCTCGACGTGCTCGGCCTGCAGGCCTTCATCGCGATCGCGGACCACGGCGGCTTCGGGCGCGCCGCCGAGGCGCTGCACGTCACGCAGACGGCGCTCACGCGGCGCCTGCAGAACCTCGAGGAGTCGCTCGGCGTGCGCCTCGTCGAGCGCACCACGCGCAGCACCGCGCTCTCCGATCTCGGCCGCGGGTTCCTGCCGCGGGCGCGGCGCCTGGTGGACGACCTCGCGGCGGCGCTGGTGGAGATCCGCGAGACCGGCAAGGCGCTGCGCGGCGACGTCACCCTCGCATGCGTGCCGACGGTGGGCGTGCATTACCTGCCGCGCATCATCCAGCGCTATGCCGCGCGCCATCCGGAGAACCGCGTGCGCATCCTCGACCACGCCTCGGCGGACGTGGCGGAGGCGGTGCTGCGCCGCGAGGCGGAGTTCGGCATCAACATCCTCGGCTCGCACCATCCGGACCTGGTGGGCACGCCGCTCGTCGAGGACCGCTTCGTGCTCGTGTGCCGCGACGACCATCCCCTCGCGGGCAGCCGCTCCCTCGCCTGGCGGCAGCTCGCGCCGTATCCGCTCATCTACGTGGGCCAGATGAGCGGCAACCGCCACCTCCTCGACGTCGCGCTCGGCGCGGCGGACGTGGCGCTGCGCTTCCAGTTCGAGGTCCAGCGCAGCTCCACCGCGGTGGGGCTGGTGGCCGAGGGCGTGGCCGCCGCGGTGGTTCCGCGGCTCGCCGTGCAGAAGGGCGCCTACCCGAATTTGCGCGTCGTGGCGCTTCGCGATCCCGTCGTGTCGCGCACGCTGGTCCTGCTCTCGCGACGCAACGCCGAGCTCTCGCCCGCGGCGCGCGCGCTGCACGAGCTGATCGAGTCGCTCGCACGGCCCCGCGCCGGTTGATCCGGAGGGGCGCCTCTCGCGGCGGGCACGCTCGGTCCCGCGCCGGGAACTGGCGTCCGCTTAACGAATATCAAGGGGGCCGCGAATCGCCGGCCCACAATGGGCCCATGACTGTCGAGTTCACGTTCCCCGCTGCGAACGGGCTCCTCGTCGAGCGCAACGGCCCGAACCGCTTCGTCGTGCAGATCTATCGCTGCCCCAACGGGCACCTGAACAAGATCACCTGGAGCGCCGCCGAGGTCGAGCTCATGAACGAGGAGCACAACCTCCGGCTGCACTGCGAGCGCTGCCATTCCTCGCGCATCGCGACCGCGTCGCAGGTGAATTCCATCCGGGCGTCCCTGGGGCTCGCGCCGCGCTCCTCGCTGCCGTCGACCCCCGGCGCCTAGCCGGCAGGCTCGCGCACGAGGAAGCTGCCGTTCGCCCAGTCGAGCGTCGCGCCGTCGAGGCGCCGCGCCGTGTCGCCCTGCACGAAGCAGAACGGAAGCCCCTCCAGCTCGCACTTCTGCGATTCGGGCAGGCCCGCCCCGTCGTAGACCGCGACGTGCCAGCCGGGCGGACGCATCGGCTCGGCGCGGAGCTTTCCGGTCGCGGGATCGATCGCGCCGCGGCCGCCGCCGGATACCCAGAGGATCGTCGCACGGGGCTCGTCGACGCTCGAGCGCGCGAGCTTGTTCTCGAGCGCGGCACGCGCGGGCGGCGTCATTTGCAGGTGGGGGCACATGAAGGAACGCCTCGATGGGCCGGCAGCGCTCGAAGGCGCGCCAGGGTCGTGCGATGAAGCCCATGCTGCAGCGGCGAGCCGGGGGAAGTCAAACGGCGGGTCCCGCCGCGGGGCGCCCGCGATTCGCGTTTGTCTTGACGGATGCCAAGGCCCCTTCCCCCGGCCGCGGAACAATGTCGGTCTCTCGTGCCGGCGAGCGGTGAAGTCGCGCCCGGCGCGGACGAATCGGCGCCGGGCCGCCGCAGGCTCGAACAACAAACGAGGCGCAACGTGAAGGATGGGGAAACGGCGCACGGCACGAATGTGCTCGCCGTCGGCGTGCGCTACGTCGAATGGAGGGATCGGATCGAGAGGGCGCCGGACGTCGACGGCCTGCTGCGGATCGTTCGCGAGTATCTCGGTGCCTGGGGACCCGACCAGCTCGCGCCGTTGCCGGTGGACATCGCCGCCACGGCCCTCCTCACCGCGAACGATATCTCCGTCCGGGCGGTTCTCGCCGCGCAGGCCGACGCGACGTCGGATGGCGACGAGGCCGGCGCAAGCCTGGTCCGGGAAATGGCGCTCACGCTGGGTGCCGCGGAATCGCGCCTGCGGCGCCTACAGCGGCGCAACGGATAGACGGATCGCCTTCGGTTACCCGCAGGCCCCCACCCATCCGCAGGCGCTGCAGAAGTCGCAGCCGTCCTTGCGGATCACGGTGTAGTTGCCGCACTCGCTGCAGCGCGCGCCCTTCATCACCGCGGGCTCGTCGTCCTCGCGCGGCGCTTCCAGCACGCCCATCTCGCGCGTCGGGTAGCCGCGCTCGTCGAGGAGACCCAGCATCGCGTAGCGGTGGATCACGAGCCGCGCCACGTAGGCGACCGTCGAGGGCCAGTTCTGCTGGCGCCGCTCGCCGGGCACGAACGCCATGAAGTCGCCGAGCGGCTCCGAGTAGTCGAGCAGCTTGCGAAGCTTCATGCCGATCCACGCCGGATCCACGACGCGCATGTCGAGCGAGAGGATGCGGGTGAGGCCGTCCAGCGCGCGCGGGTAGTGGCCCGAGAGCCAGATCGAATACGGGCGCGTGGTGCCGTCGGGGAGCTGGATCTCCTTCAAGCCCAGCACGAACTCGTCGCCGGAGGCCGGGTTCGCGACGTCCACGGTCCACGAGAGCGTGCCCTCGGTGCCGGTGCGCGGCTCCTCGACGCTGAACATGTGGTCGAGCACGGGCGTCTCCGCCGAGCCCTCGAACGCCTTCAGCTGCTCGCAGCGCCAGCGCACGACCTGCGCGACCGCGGAGACCACTCCGGGCACGCGCCGCTTCTCGCCGTGCGGCGGGAAGCGCAGGTCGAACGAATCGTCGCCCACCGTGCTCGCGAGCACGTCGAGCTTCATCTTGAGCCATGCGCGGTCGTCGGCGCGCATGTCCATGGAGAGCGTCTTCGCGACGGCCCCGAGGCCGCGCGGCTGCTCGGCGCCGTTCACCCAGACCTCGAAGGGGAACATGCGCCCCGCTTCCTCCACCTGGCCCACGAAGAGCGCGAACCGTCCCTGCGGCGACTCGATCATGTACGTCCACGCGAGGTTGCCCTCGGGAAGCTCGGGGCGGCCGGGCCAGCGCAGGCTCGTGAGCACGGGCTGCGGCAGCGTCTTGATCGCGAGGCGGCGGTTGGCCTCGCTCGCGATGGTGGCGAGCTCGCGCGTGGCCGGCTTCGCCGCGTCGGCGGTGAGCACCGCGCCCAGCACCGTGTTCGGGCGATAGGTCGCGAGGCCCTTCAACCCCGACTTCCACGCCTTCATGTAGAGCCCTTCGAAGTCGGCGTAGGGATAGTCCTCGGGGACGTTCACGGTCTTCGAGATGCTCGTGTCGATGAGCGGCGCGACTGCGGCGACCATCTCCTCGTGCGCGCTCGCCGTGATTTCCAGCGCCGTCACGAAGTATTCCGGGAGCTTCGCGTCCTCGCCGAAGAGGTGCCGATACAGGCGCCACGCATGATCTTCGACGCGGAACTCCTTGTGCGTCCCGTCGGCCATGCGTTTCTTG
>DATIVM010000097.1:0-16912 GCA_035465975.1 Usitatibacter sp. | reverse complement strand
CCCGCATCCTGATTTCCGTCGCACCCCGCGACCGAGGAACGAGCCGGCAACCCGATCGAACGACCCGATGAGCACCGGCCTTTTCCGCGCGCAGGTGCGCGCCCACGCGGAGAGCGCCTGGCTGGGAACCATCCTCCTCATCCAGCCGCCGTCCTTCGCCTTCCTCGCCGCCTGCGCGCTCGCGATCGCCGTCGCGCTGGGCGCGTTCCTGGTCGCGGGCGAGTACACGCGCAAGGCGCGGCTGGAGGGCGTGGTGGCGCCCGAGCGGGGCCTGGTGCGCGTCTTCGCGCGGCAGGCGGGAATCGTGGAGGCGGTGCGCGTGGCGGAGGGCGACGGCGTCGAGCGCGACGCGACGCTCGCCTCGATCGCCGACGGACGCGAGAGCGCGTCGCGCGAGGAGATCGGGCGCGCCGTCGCCGAGCGACTGCGCGAGCGGGAGCGCGCGCTCGAACGCCAGCGCGACGCCACCGCCTCGGCCACGCGACAGGAGCGAGCGGCGCTCTCCGAGCGGGCACGCGGGCTCGCGCGGGAGCTGCAGGAGCTCGACGCGGAGATCGCCACGCAGTCGACGCGCATGGCGATCTCGTCGCGCGGTGTCGAGCGCGCCCATCGCCTGGAGGCGATCGGATTCCTCTCCTCCGCGGCCGCCGACCGCGAGCGCGACGCGGCGATGGAGCAGCGATCGCGCGGGCAATCCCTCGAGCGCGCCCGGATCGCGCTGCTGCGCGAGCTCGACACCGCGCGCCTCGACGAGCGGACGGCGCGCGAGCGCTCGGACGCGCAGCTCGCGGCGATCGATTTGCAGCGCGCCACGCTCGGACAGGAGCGGCTCGAGCAGGAGCTGCGCTACGGCGCCGCGATCGTCGCGCCGTGCGCCGGCACCGTCGCGAGCGTTCTCGTGGAGCCCGGGCAGATGGTCGCCGCGGGAGCGCCGCTCGCGACGCTCATCCCGCGCGGCTCCCGGCTCGAGGTGCACCTCTTCGCGCCCTCGCGCGCCATCGGCTTCGTGCATGCGGGGCAGGAGGTGCTGGTGCGCTACCTCGCCTATCCGCACCAGAAATTCGGCTCCTACCGCGCGCGCGTGCTCGCCGTCTCGCGCGACGCCCTTCCAGCCGCGGAGCTCGGCTTCGTGCCGCCGGACGGCGGCCGCGAGCCGCTCTACCGCATCAAGGCGGCGCTCGACTCGCAGTCGATCCTCGCGTACGGCAGGCCGCGGCCGATCAAGGTGGGCATGCAGGTGGAGGCCGACATCCTCCTCGACCGCCGCCGCCTCATCGAGTGGATCTTCGAGCCGCTGCTGGGCCTCGCGGGGAGGACCTAGTGGAGACGCCGGCGGGCCTGCGTCTCTTCTCGCGGCCCCGCCTCCCGGTGCTGCTCCAGACGGAGGCGGCGGAATGCGGGCTCGCGAGCCTCGGCATGGTCGCGTGCTATCACGGCCATCGCATCGACCTTGCCGGGCTGCGGCGGCGCTTCACCGTTTCGCTCAAGGGCGCCACCCTTGCCTTCCTCATGCAGGTGGCCGGGCGCCTCGACCTCGCGCCGCGGCCGCTGCGCCTCGAGCTCGAGGAGCTGCCGCGCCTGCGCACGCCGTGCATCCTGCACTGGGACCTCAACCACTTCGTGGTGCTCAAGTCGGCCGACTCGCGGGGCGCGGTGATCCACGACCCCGCGCGCGGCGTGCGGCGGCTCGCGACGGAGGAGCTCTCGCGCCACTTCACGGGCATCGCGCTCGAGCTCGCGCCGACCACCTCCTTCCGGGCGCTCGACGAGCGCCGCCGCGTGCGGCTGCGCGACCTCATGGGGCGCGTCGACGGCCTGGGCCGCTCGCTCGCGCAGGTGTTCGCGCTGGCGCTCACGCTGCAGGCGATCGCGATCGTCACGCCCTTCTACCTGCAGTGGGCGATCGACGGCGCGGTGGTCTCCGCGGACCGCGATCTGCTCACCGTGCTGGGGCTGGGCTTCCTGCTCCTCGCCGTGGTCCAGGTCGGCCTCACGGCGCTGCGCTCGTGGGTGGTGCTCTACATCGGCACGTCGCTCAACCTGCAGTGGCTCGCGAACGTCTTCACGCACCTGCTGCGGCTTCCGGTGAGCTGGTTCGAGAAGCGCCACCTGGGCGACGTGGTGTCGCGCTTCGGCGCGGTGGGAACGATCCAGCGCACGCTCACCTCGAGCTTCGTCGAGGCGATGATCGACGGCGCCATGGCGCTCGCCACGCTCGCCATGATGCTGGTCTACAGCCGCGGGCTCACCGCGCTCGCCCTCGCCGCGGTCGCCGCCTACGGGCTGCTGCGCCGCGCGTTCTACGATCCCCTGCGCCGCGCGACCGAGGAGCACATCGTGCACGGCGCGAAGCAGCAGAGCCATTTCCTGGAGACGGTGCGCGGCGTGCAGTCGATCAAGCTCTTCGGGCGCGAGAGCGAGCGGCGCTCGCGCTGGCTCAACCTCGTCGTCGACGCGACGAACCGCGACCTCGCGGCCCAGAAGCTGGGCCTCGGCTTCCGCTGCGCCAACGGCCTCGTGTTCGGGCTGGAGCGCGTCGCCATCATCTGGCTCGGGTGCCTGCTCGTCCTCGACAACGCGTTCTCGGTCGGGATGCTGTTCGCCTTCATGTCGTACAAGGACCAGTTCTCCGCGCGCGTGGCGGGGCTCGTCGACAAGCTGATCGAGCTGCGCATGCTGGGACTGCAGGGCGAACGCCTCGCCGACATCGTGCTCGCGGCGCCCGAGCCGGAGTCGCCGCCCGCGACCGTCGACGACATCGACGCCTCGCTCGAGGTGCGCTCGGTCTCCTTCCGCTACTCGGACATGGAGCCGCTGGTGCTGCTCAACTGCTCGTTCGCCGTCGCCGCCGGGGAGTCGGTCGCGATCGTCGGCGCTTCGGGCGGCGGCAAGACCACGCTCCTCAAGCTCATGCTCGGCCTCCTCGCGCCCACCGACGGCAAGATCCTCGCGGGCGGCATCGACATCCGCAAGCTCGGCATCGACCGGTACCGCAAGCTCGTCGGCACCGTCATGCAGGACGACCAGCTCTTCGCCGGCTCCATCGCGGACAACATCAGCTTCTTCGATCCGGCGGCCGACCCCGCGGCGGTCGAGCGCTACGCGCGCATGGCGGCCGTGCACGAGGACATCGCCGCGATGCCGATGGGCTACAACACGCTCATCGGGGACATGGGCGCGGCGCTCTCGGGCGGTCAGAAGCAGCGCATCCTCCTCGCCCGTGCGCTCTACAAGCAGCCGCGCATCCTCTTCCTCGACGAGGCGACGAGCGCGCTCGACGTCGCGAAGGAGCGCGCGGTGAACGAGGCGGTGCGCGGACTCCGGCTCACCCGCATCCTCATCGCGCACCGGCCCGAGACCATCGCCTCCGCCGAGCGGGTGATCGTGCTCCAGGGCGGGCGCGTGGCGCAGGACCTGCGGCGCGTCCCGACCGAGGCGGCGCTGCGAAACCCGTGAAGGAGCCCCCGGCCCGCGGACTATAATCGGCGTTTTTGGCGCGCCCCATGACCTCTTCCTGGATGCTCGTCGCCGGCTTCCTCTTCGCGACGATGGGCGTCTTCGTGAAGCTGGGCGCCGCGCAGTTCGGCTCCGCCGAGCTCGCGTTCTACCGCTCGGTCGTCACCTTCGTCACCATGCTGGGCGTGGTGCGCATGCGCAAGGGGTCGCTGCGCACGCCGTACTTCGGCATGCACGTCGTGCGCTCGGCGGTGGGCGCGATCTCGCTGATGGCGTACTTCCACGCGATCGCCGAGCTCCCGCTCGCCACCGCCCAGACCCTCAACTACACCTCGCCCATCTTCCTCGCGATCGCGAGCGTCGCGTTCCTGCGCGAGCGCTTCTCGGGCGAGCTGCTGGGCGCGATCCTGCTCGGCTTCGTGGGGGTGGCGCTGCTCCTGCGGCCCACGTTCGAATCGGGCAAGGAAGCCGCCGCGCTGATCGGTCTCGCCTCGGGCGTCCTCGCCGCGTGGGCGTACCTGAGCGTGCGCACGCTGGGGCTCCTCGGCGAGCCCGACTGGCGCGTCGTGTTCTGGTTCGGGCTCGTCGCCTCGGCGATGTGCGCGGGATGGCAGGCGGCCACGTCGAGCTTCCATCCGGTGCGCTGGGACAACCTGTGGATCCTCGCGGGCATGGGCATCTGCGGCACGGCCGCCCAGCTCGCGATGACGCGCGCCTACCGCACCGGCGACACGCTCGCGGTGGGCGCGCTCTCGTACTCGACGCTCGTGTTCGGCGCCGTGGCGACGATGCTCGTCTGGAAGCAGCGGCTCGCGCCGCTCGAGTGGTTCGGGATGGCCGTCATCGTCGCGAGCGGCATCCTCGCGATGCGGTCGGAACGCAAACGGCACGGCTAGCAAGGAGGCTCGCAGCGCATGGAATCGATTTTGGTGAGCACCGAGGAGCTCGCGCGGCACCTCGACGATCCCGCATGGGTGGTGTTCGACGCGCGCCACGACCTGGCGCACCCGGAAACGGGCCGCGAGGCGTATCTCGAGGGACACATCCCCGGCGCCTACTTCATGCACATGGACGAGGACCTCTCGGCGCCCAAGACGGGGACCAACGGCCGGCATCCGCTCCCCGACGTGAACGAGTTCGCGCGGCGCATCAACCGCTGCGGCCTGCAACCGGGTTCCCGCGTGGTCGCGTACGACGACGCCGGCGGAGGCTACGCGGTGCGCCTCTGGTGGATGCTGCGCTGGCTCGGCCACGAGCGCGTGGCGCTCCTCGACGGCGGCTGGCCGCTGTGGCTGCGCGAGAAACGGCCGGTGTCGAGGGACGTGCCGCCGGAGCGGCCCGGCTCCTTCGTGCCGAAGCCGCGCCTCGGCGCGACCGTGGACGTGCATTTCGTCGAGCGCTTCCGCCAGGATCCCGCGGTGAAGCTCGTCGATGCGCGCGCCGCCGCCCGCTACACCGGAGAGCAGGAGACCATCGACCCGGTCGCGGGCCACGTGCCCGGCGCGATCAACCGCTCCTGGCAGCGCAACCTCGAGCCCGACGGGCGATTCAAGGATCCGGCGGAGCTGCGCGAGGAGTGGCTCGACGCGCTCGAAGGCGCCGACGTGGAGAAGTCGGTGCACATGTGCGGCTCGGGCGTCACCGCCTGCCACAACCTCTTCGCGCTCCAGCTCGCCGGGCTGGGCGAAGCGCGGCTCTACGCCGGCTCGTGGAGCGAGTGGTGCGCCGATCGCTCGCGCCCGGTCGCCACCGGGCGCGACCCCGGTTGAGCGCCGGCGCGGTGGCCCGCGCGTTCGCGCTCGCGGCCTTCGCCGCCTGCGCCGCGCTCGCCCGGCCGCCGCACGTCGCCCCGCCCGAGGGGCTCGAGCTGCGCGGCGTGCCGCCGATTCCCGCGGCGATCGCCGACGCGCTCGCGCCCTACGGCGAGTTCCGTCCCCACGCGCTGCTGTCGTGGCATCCGGAGAAGCGCGAGATCCTCGTGCGCCGGCGGCTGCACGAGACGAACCAGCTGCATCGCGTCGAGCAGCCCGGCGCGATCCCCGAGCCGCTCACCGAGCTCGAGGATCCGGTCGCCTACGCGTCCTGGTCGCCGGCCGGCGGCTTCGTGGTGTTCACCGCGGGCGCCGGCGGCAACGAGGTCTATCGCCTGTACCGCAAGGACCTCTCGACCGGCGAGGTCTCGGCGCTCAGCCCCGCCGGCGAGCGCGTCGTCTCGGTCGCGTGGACGCGCAAGGGAGACCGGCTCGCGTATGCCGCCCAATCGGTGGGCGGGGCGGACCCGAAGCACGGCGCGACGACCACGGTGCACGTCGTCGACATGCGGAAGCGCGCGCCGGAGCGCCTGCGCGCGCCGGACCGCGCGATCGCGAAGCTCCCGGGCGGCGGCTGGTTCGAGTTCCGCTTCTCGGAGGACGGGCGGCGCCTCGCATTCGTCGAATACCGCTCGGCGGTGGACAGCCGGCTGTGGGTGATGGACGCGGCGAACGGACGCAGGTGGCGCGTGACGAGGGCCGACCCCGCGCATCCCGTCTCCTACGGGCGCCCGCAATTCTCGGCGGACGGGCGCGCGCTCTTCGCGACCAGCGATCGCGGCTCCGAGTTCAAGCGGCTGGTGCGCATCGCGCTCGCCGGCGGCGCCGAGCGCGTGCTGACCCCGAAGCTCGCGCACGACGTGGAGGACTTCGACGTGTCGTTCGACGCGAAGCGCATCGCGTTCATCGACAACGAGGATGGCGCGGACGTGCTGCGCTTCCTCGACCTCTCGAACTACCGGGAGCTCCCGCGCCCGCCCCTCGTGCCCGGCGTGATCGGCGGGCTGCGATGGCGCCCGCATTCCGAGGAGATCGGCTTCCACGTCGCCTCCGCGCGGACCGCGGGCGACGTCTTCTCCTACGATGTCGCGACCAACCGCCTCACGCGCTGGACCAACGGCAACAGCCCCGACCTCAACACGCGCGCCTTCCCGGAGCCCGACGCGATCCGCTGGAAGAGCTTCGACGGGCGCGAGATCCGCGGGCTCTACTACCGCCCGCCCGCGCGCTTCACCGGCAAGCGGCCGGTGGTGATCTCGATCCACGGCGGCCCCGAGTCGCAGGCGCGCCCGGGCTTCATCGGCCGCAACAATTACCTGGTGAACGACCTCGGCATCGCGCTCGTCTACCCGAACGTGCGCGGCTCCTCGGGATTCGGCAAGAGCTTCCTGCGCCTCGACGACGGGCGCCGCCGCGAGGACGCCGTGAAGGACATCGGCGCGCTCCTCGACTGGATCGCCGCGCAGCCGGAGCTCGACGCGAGCCGCGTCGCGGTGATCGGGGGAAGCTACGGCGGCTACATGGCGCTCGCGTGCGCCGAGGCGTACGCCGGGCGCATCGCGGCGGCGGAGAGCGTCGTCGGCATCTCGCGCTTCGTCACGTTCCTCGAGGGTACGCAGGGATACCGCCGGGACCTGCGGCGAGCGGAGTACGGCGACGAGCGCGACCCGGCCATGCGCGCGTTCCTGGAGTCGATCTCCCCGCTCGCGCACGTCGAGCGCATCGCGAAGCCGCTCCTCGTCGCGCAAGGCGCCAACGATCCGCGGGTGCCGGCCTCCGAAGCGGCGCAGATCGTGGAGAGCCTCGAGCGGCGGGGCAAGCCCGTGTGGTACATCCTCGCCCGCGACGAGGGGCACGGCTTCGCGCGCAAGGCGAACGCCGATTTCCTCTTCTTCGCCACGGTCGAATTCCTCGAGGAGACGCTGCTGCGCTGAGGGCGACGGGATATACTTGGCGCGCTGCGGGCAGCTCCAGTGACGCCCTCGGGAGACATCGCCATGTCGCAGGCTCTCGGCATCCTGTCGGTCGGCGCGGGAACGCTCCTCGCGCTCGTGATCGCGGCGGTGATCGTCTTCTGGTTCATCGAGGACGTCACGCAGAAGAAGCACGCGGTGCTGCGCAACTACCCGGTGGTGGGGCGGCTGCGCTACTTCTTCGAGCGCCAGGGCGAGTACTTCCGCCAGTACTTCTTCGCCGGCGACCGGGAGGAGATGCCCTTCAACCGCGCGACGCGCGCCTGGGTCTACCGCGTCGCGAAGCAGGAGGACGGCAGCGGCCTCATCGGCTTCGGCTCCACCTACGATTTGAAGGCGCCCGGCGCGATCCTCTTCGTGAACGCCCCCTTCCCGGTGCAGGAATGGGAGAAGCAGGCCACGCCCCCGATCGTGATCGGCGAGGGATGGTGCGAGCGCCCGTTCCTCGCGCGCTCGATCGTGAACGTGAGCGGCATGAGCTTCGGCGCGATCTCGAAGCCCGCGGTGCAGGCGCTCTCGCGCGGCGCGGCGCTCGCCGGCTGCTGGCTCGACACCGGGGAAGGCGGGCTCGCGCCCTACCACCTCGAGGGCGGCTGCGACGTCATCATGCAGGTCGGCACCGCCAAGTACGGCATCCGCGATGCCGACGGCAACTTCTCGGCGGAGCGCGCGAAGGAGCTCGCCACGCGCGTGAAGGCCTTCGAGATCAAGCTCTCGCAGGGCGCCAAGCCGGGCAAGGGCGGCGTGCTGCCCGGCGGCAAGGTGACGCCCGAGATCGCGGCGATCCGCGGCATCCCGGCCGGCGAGAACTCGATCAGCCCGAACCGCCATCGCGACATCGCCAGCACCACCGAGTTGCTCGACCAGGTGGCGTACGTCCGCTCGCTCACCGGGCGTCCGGTGGGCATCAAGACGGCGATCGGCGGCTGGTGGTTCCTGAACGACATCGCGGAGAACGTGCTGCGCCGCGGCCTCGAGTACGCGCCCGACTTCCTCGTGATCGACGGCGGCGAGGGCGGCAGCGGCGCCGCGCCCCAGGCGCTCTTCGACCACATGAGCCTCTCGATCGAGGAAGCGCTGCCGCGCGCCGCGGACGTGCTCTACGAATCGGGGCTCAAGGAGCGCGTGCGCCTGGTCGCCTCGGGCAAGCTCGTCACCTCCGCGCGCGCCGCATGGGCGCTGTGCGTCGGCGCCGATTTCGTGAACACCGCGCGCGGGTTCATGTTCTCGCTCGGCTGCATCCAGGCGCTGCGCTGCCACACCAACACCTGCCCGACCGGCATCACGACCCACAATCCGCGGCTGCAGCGCGGCCTCGTGGTGCAGGAGAAGTACCTGCGCGTCGCGAACTACGCGATGGGCATGAACCGCGACATCGAGATGATCGCGCACTCGTGCGGCGTCGCGCACCCGCGGCTGCTGCGCCGCGAGCACTGCCGCATCGTGCAGGCGAACGGCGCGACCGCCTCCCTCAACACGCTCTATCCCTATCCGCGCGCCGAGGCCTCGCTCCCCGCGCGCCGCGACGTGCAGGAGCAGGCCGCGGAGTGAGCGCCGCACGGCTCGCGGACCTGATCCTCGCCGTCCACGCCGCCTTCGTGCTCTTCGTGGTGGGCGGGCTCGCCGCGATCTGGATCGGCATCGCCGCGCGCCGCCGCTTCCCGTACAACCCGTGGTTGCGCGGCGCGCACCTCGCCGCCATCGTCTTCGTGGCCGCCGAATCGGTGCTCGGCTACGCCTGCCCGCTCACCGTGTGGGAGAACGCGCTGCGGGGCGTCCGCACCGACGAGGGATGCATCGCCCGCTTCGTCCACGCCTGGCTCTTCTGGGACGCGCCGGCGTGGTTCTTCGTCGCGCTCGACGTGGGATTCGCGCTGCTGGTCGCGTGGACCTGGTGGCGCTTCCCGCCGCGCCGGCGGCGCTGAGCGCTCAGTCGAGCGCGAGGACGGTGTTCACGGCGGCGACGAGGCCGCTGATCTTGAAGGGCTTGGTGACGTAGCCGTCGGCGCCGAGCGAGAGTCCGCGTGCGATGTCCGTCACCGCGGACTTGCCGGTCATCATGATGACCGGCATGCGCGTGATCTTCTGGTTGCCGCGGATGCGCTCGAGGATCGAGAAGCCGTCGCTGTCGGGCAGCGTCACGTCGAGGAGCACCAGGTCGGGAAGGGGCGGCTTGTTGAACTCGGCCTTGATCTCGGCGCGGTTGCGCGCCGAGCGCGTCACGAAGCCCGCCTTCGCGAGCACCTCGGTCACGAGCATGAGGAGGTCGTTGTCGTCCTCCACCACGAGGATGCTGTGGCGGCTGCCGCTGCGCGGCACCACCTTCTCGTTGGGACGGCGCGCCATCGCCACGTAGAAGCCGGTGCGGGCGAGCTCGGGGCGGCTCGCGGCCGCCTCCTTCTTCGCGCTCTCCACGCGCTCCGGGGGCGGGGGCGGCGCGGGCTTCGCGGGCGGCTTGGTGAAGTCGAGGTCGAAGTCGTCGTCGTCCGTCATGGCGCGAATTCTATGCCGGAGGCGGAGATTGCGCGGCCTTTTTCGCGCCGACGCGGCTCTCCTCGCCGCGCAGGAGCTTCCCGATGTTGGTGCGGTGGCGCACGACGAGCAGCACCGCCATGGCGAGCACCGCGTAGAAGAACGGGCCGGGACCGAGGATCCACCAGGCGGCGGCGGGCGCGGCGAGCGCGGCGACGATGGCCGCGAGCGAAGAGTAGCGCGTCGCGGCGACGACCACGACCCAGGTGGCGATCACCGCGATGCCGAGGCGCCAGTCGAACGCGATGAGCACCCCCGCGGCGGTGGCCACCCCCTTGCCGCCGTGCAGGCGCAGCCACAAGGGGAACAGGTGGCCGAGGAAGGCGGCGAAGCCCACCAGCGCGACCAGCTCGGCGGCGAGGCCCAGGGCGGAGGCGACGAGCACCGCCGCCCAACCCTTGGCGGCGTCGCCCACGAGCGTGAGCAGCGCCGCGCGGCGGCTGCCGGAGCGCAGCACGTTGGTGGCGCCGATGTTGCCCGAGCCGTAGGTGCGCGGATCGGGCAGGCCCATGGCACGGCTCACGATGAGCGCGAACGGAATCGACCCGGCGAGGTAGCCGCCCAGCGCGCAGAGGAACGCCGTCATGGCCATACTCTACAATACGCGCCCATGGATACGATCTTCCTCCGCGAGTTCCGCGTCGACGCGTGGGTCGGCATCTACGAGTGGGAGAAGCAGCGCGCCCAGACGCTCGAGATGGAGATCGAGATCGGCATCCCCGGCAACGAGGTCGGCCTCACCGACGACATCTACGACACGGTGAACTACGGCGCGGTGGTGGAGCGCATCAACGCCGAGCTCGCCGAGCGCCGCTTCAAGCTGCTGGAGGCGCTCGCCGAGCACGTGTGCGCGCTCATCATCGGCGAGTTCAAGGCGCCCTGGGTGCGGCTTTCCGTGGCGAAGCTCGGGCACGTGCGCAACGTGCGCAAGGTGGGCGTTACGCTCGAGCGCCGCCGCGACCCGGGCGAGTGAGCGCGCGTTGCTGAAATGGCTCCTGGTGATCGCGGTGGGCATCGTGGTGCTCACCGCGGCGACGCCGTGGCTCTCGAGATACGGACTGGGGCGGCTTCCCGGCGACGTCACGATCCGCTGGCGTGGACGGCGCATCCGCCTGCCCTTCACCACCACGCTGCTGCTCTCGGCGGCGCTCACGCTCCTCGGCCGCCTGGTCTAGCTCAGGCGGCCGCTCCCGGCGCGTCCTCGGTGAAGATCGCGCGGTAGGCCGCATAGCTCGAGGCGATCGCGACCGGGATCCACACGAGGTAGCCGAGCGCGAGCGGGATCGCGGCGACGATCGCGAAGATCGTCATCACGATGCCCCACACGAGGAACGGGATCCAGTTGCGCATGCAGCCGACGAAGCTCTCCTTCATCGCCTGGACCGGACCCATGCCGTGCATCGCGACCAGCGCGGGCGCGAACCAGAACGCCGCCATGAGCGGGATGCTGAGCGCGGCGGCGACGAGGCCGGCGAGCGCGATGGTCATCGCCTGGGCCATCAGGCCCTGCGCGATCGCCTCGGCGTCCCCGGTCATCAGCGCGCCGAGGACCGAGAAGCCGACGAACATGGCGAAGACCAGGAAGATCGCGATCGTCCCGGCGACCAGCAGCAGCCCCACGACGAGGAGGCTTCCGAAGTGCTCGCGGAACCCGGCGAAGAGGTGCTCGAGCTCGAAGTCGCCGCCGCGCTCGAGCGAGCGGCACGCGACCACGAACCCCGCGGCGATCGCGGCGTTGAGCACCTGGAAGACCAGCCCGCCCACGATCGGCACCAGGTTCACGAGGATCGCGATCACGAACCAGACGAGGATCGCGAGGATCCACATGAGGGGCGCGCGCGCGAAGAGCTTCCAGCCGCGCGAGATCCAGGTCCATCCGGCGCCCGCGGGCTCGCGCCGCGCGGGCAGCGCGAGCTTCGGTTCCGCGGGCTCGCCGCCGGCCATCGCATCCGTTTGCGTCACGCCCATGGCTCCTTTCGAAACCGCGGCGAAGGGGCCCGCGGCGGCTGGCCGGAGATTACTCCTCCAGCGCCACGTCAACAAGGACGGGCGAGAGCACGCGCACGAGCACCTGCGGCTCCATGCCGAGGAGATAGCCGCGCCGGCCGCCGTTGATGTAGATGCGCGGCAGGTCGAGCACGGTGCGCTCGAGATAGACGGGCATGCGCTTGCGGGTGCCGAAAGGCGAGGTGCCGCCCACGAGGTAGCCCGAGTGGCGCTGCGCGACCTCGGGCTTGCAGGGGAAGATGCGCTTCGCGCCCGCGACCCGCGCGAGCTCCTTGGTGGAGACCTTGCGGTCGCCATGCATGAGGACGACGAGCGGGTCGCCCTTGTCGGTCTCCATGACCAGCGTCTTCACCACCTCGTGCTCCGGCACGCCCAGCGCGCTCGAGGACACCGCGGTGCCGCCGTGCTCGACGTACTCGTACGCGTGCTCGGTGTAGGCCACGCCGTGCTTCGCGAGGAACTCGGTGGCCGGGGTGGATGCGCCCTTCATGCCGAGAAGAAACCGAGCGCGAGGCGCCACACGAGGCTCACGCCCGTGAAGACGAGGAGCGCGCCCACCACGCGGCGCATCTGCTGCTGCGTGAGGCCGAGGTGGATGCGCGTGCCGAGCTTGAGGCCGATCCAGACGAACGGCGAGAGCGCCAGCGCCCCGAGCCCGATCGCGGCGTGGAGCAGCAGGCCGCTCACCGCGTAGATCACCGCGCGGCTGAAGGCGGAGATCGAGATGAGCGCCGAGGTGGTCGCGCGCACCTGGCTCTTGTCGCCCAGCCGCGCGGAGAGATAGGTCGCGTAGATCGGCCCGCCCGCGCCGAACACGGTGGCGACCGCGCCGCCGAGGAGCCCGACCGGCACCACCCAGATCCGCGAGATCCTGCGGTGCACGCTCGGGTTCACGATGCTGTATCCGCCGATCGCGATGGCGAAGATGCCGAGCGCTATGCGCAGGTAGTGATCCGGGACCTTCACGAGGAGCGTCGCGCCGATCGCGAAGCCGCCGAACATCACCGGGACCAGCCACTTGAGCTCCGCCGTCGACACGTGCTCGCGGTTCGTGGACCCCACGAAGCTCGAGCAGGCGCAGTCGAGCAGCGCCATCATCGGCACCAGGTACGAGACCGGAAGGAAGTGCGCGAGGATCGGCACCGTGATGGCGGTCGAGCCGAAGCCGCTCAGGCCGAACACCGTGTAG
Source organism: Usitatibacter sp. (assembly GCA_035465975.1). Classification (GTDB taxonomy): domain Bacteria; phylum Pseudomonadota; class Gammaproteobacteria; order Burkholderiales; family Usitatibacteraceae; genus Usitatibacter. The sequence continues at coordinate 3,944 of DATIVM010000097.1, read as the reverse complement.
CCGAGGATCACGACGAGCGGCGCCACGACGAGGAGCCACGGCGAGAGCGGGGCGAGCTCGATCATCCGCGCGGGTGGTGCTTCGCGTGCAGCGCCTTCAGCCGTTCGCGCGCGACGTGCGTGTAGATCTGCGTGGTGGAGATGTCGGCGTGGCCGAGCAGCAGCTGCACGACGCGCAGGTCCGCGCCGTGGTTGATGAGGTGCGTCGCGAAGGCGTGGCGAAGCGTGTGCGGCGAGATCGGCCGCCCGATGCCGGCGCGGCGCGCGTGCCGCTTCACGAGCGCCCAGAACCCCTGCCGCGTCATGGGGCCGCCGCGCGCGGTGACGAAGAGCGCGTCGGACTTGCGTCCCGCGAGGAGATCCGGGCGCGCCGAGGCGAGGTAGCGCTGGATCCAGTCCACCGCCTCCTCGCCGAGCGGGGTGAGGCGCTCCTTCGATCCCTTCCCGAGCACGCGCACCACGCCCATGTCGAGGCTCACCTGCACGGGCTTGAGCCCCACCAGCTCCGAGACGCGCAGCCCGCTCGCATAGAGCGTCTCGAGCATCGCCCGGTCGCGAAGGCCGGCGGCGGTGTCCACTTCCGGCGCGCAGAGGAGGGCTTCCACCTCCGCTTCGGAGAGCGACCTGGGGAGCGAGCGCGGGAGCCTCGGCCGGTCGAGGAAGGCCGCCGGGTCGTCCGCGCGCATCCCCTCGCGTACCGCGAACTGGTAGAAGCGGCGCAGCGCGGAGACGAGGCGGCCCGTGGTGCGCGCGCTCGCATGCTTCTCCTCCATCTGCCACGCGAGGTGCCGCTGCAGGTCGGGGGCCTGCGCCTCGAGGAGCGACAGGCCGCGCGATCCCTCGAGCCACGCGGCGAAGCCCGCGACGTCGCGCCGGTAGCCGTCCAGGGTGTTCCGCGCGAGGCCGTCGGCGAGCCAGAGGCCGTCGCAGAAACGGTCGAGCGCGCGCGCGTTCGCCTCAGAGAGCGCCTTCATGCTCCAGCAGCCAGCGCTTGACGTTGCGCTCGAAGCCCTCGCCGCGCTCGCCCATGAAGCCGCCGAGATCGCCGCCCGCCGCGACCACGCGATGGCACAGCACGACGACGGGAATCGGGTTGGCGCCGCACGCCCCGCCCACGGCGCGCGCGGAAGAGGCGAGCTCGCGCGCGAGCTCGCCGTAGGTGCGCGTCTCGCCCGCGGGGATGCGCTGCATGGCTTCCCACACGGCGAGGCGATGGTGCGTGCCCGAGAGGGCGAGCGGCAGGTCGAACGCGAAGCGCGCGTCCTCGAGGTACGCCTGCAGCTGCACGCAGGCGAGGTGCGCGATGGAGCCGCGTTTCGGCGCGAGCGCGGGCGTGGACGGCGCGAGGAAGCGGATGCCGGTGACGTGGGTGGCGCTCGTCGTGATGCCGAGCGTCGCGAAGGGCGCGCGCAGGCAGGCCTGGAACGGGCCGCGCGGTGCCTCACGCATCGGCCGCCTCGCCCGCCAGCGCGCGAATGCGCCTCAGGAGATCGTCCGGGATCGCGATGCCGGCCTCGCGCGCCTTCTCGCGGCTCTCGAGGCGCCGCGCGCCAGGCAGCCGCACGCCCGGATCCTGGAGCATCGCCGCGACGAGCGTCTCCACGCGGTCGAGGAACGTCTCGCGCCCGGCGAGCGCGTCCGGATTCACGGCGAGGAATCCCTGCCCGATGCGCGTGGGCTTTCCCTGCTCGGTGAAGAAGCTGTCGGACTCGAAGCCGAACGCGGCGCCGGAAAGCGCGCATGCGAGGAGCTCCACGATGAGCGCGAGCATCGCCCCCTTCACGCCGCCCGCCGGAAGCATGCTGCCCTCCAGCGCGGCCTTCGCGTCGGTGGTGGGGCGCCCCTCCTTGTCCACCGCCCACCCCTCGGGGATGGGCTTGCCGTCCCGCGCCGCGACCATGATCTTGCCGCGCGCGACCGCGGAGAGCGACACGTCGATCACGAGCGGCGGGGCGGCGCGGCGCGGGAACACCGCCGCAATCGGGTTGGTGCCGAAGAGCGCGCGCCTCCCGCCCCACGCCGGCATCGCCGCGGGCGAGTTGCCGAACGCGAGACCGACGAGCCCCGCCCCGGCGATCGGCTCCAGGTGCCAGGCCGCGACGCCGAAATGGTTGCTGTTGGTGACCGAGACGAACGACACGCCGAACTCGCGCGCGCGCCGGATCGCCTCGCGCACGGCGAGCCCGCAGGCCTCGAAGGCGAGGCCCCCGTTCGCGTCCACCAGGCACGCGGCCTTCGCATCGCGCGCCACGACCGGAACCGCGCGCCCGTTGGCGCGGCCGTTCTTCACGTGGCCGCAATACTGCGGAATGCGCGAGGCGCCGTGGGAGGCGAGCCCTTCGGCCTCCGCCGCGACGAGCGCGCGCGCGGTGGCGCGCGCCATCGATTCCGTCGCTCCCGAGCCGGTGAGGGCCGCCGTCATGAGCCGCTCGAGCTCCGCGACGCTCACCGTGCTCATGCGGCCACCAGCGATTGCCCGGGCCGCACGCGCGTGAACTCGACCGGCTGCCAGTCGATGCGAAGCGCGCCGCCTTCCATGCGCACGCGCGAGAAGGCGGAGCGCGAGAGGTCGCCCGCCTGCGGGAAGTCCTCGCGGAAATGGGCGCCGCGCGAATCCTCGCGGGCGAGGGCCGCGGTGCAGATCGCCTCGCTCACCGCGAGGAGGCTGGAGAGGTTGAGCCAGTCATGCCACGTGAGATTGTAGCGAAGGTCCTTGCCGTCGACCCCCGTCGCCTGCAGCTCGCCGCGCAGCTGCGCGAGGCGCCGGCGCGCGCGCTCGAGGCCCGCCGCGTCGCGCAGGATGCCGACGTCGTTCCACATCACCTCGTAGAGCGACTGCCGCACGCGGTCGAGGTCGCCCACGGGGCGCCCCAGCGGGAAGCGCGCATGGGCCTCGGCCGCCTCGAGGGCGCCCGGCTCCGGCTCGCGCCATTCGCCCTCGCGCGGCGTCCATGCGCCCATCGTGTCGCCCGCGATGCCGCCGAAGACCGTGGAGTTCGCCACGCCGTTGCCGCCGAGACGGTTGGCGCCGTGCACGCCTCCCGTGTCCTCGCCGGCGGCGAAGAGGCCTTCCATCGCGGTACGCCCATCGGCGGCGAACTCCACGCCGCCCATCATGTAGTGGGCGGTCGGGACCACCTCCACGAGCCCCCCGGCGAGGTCGAAGCCGCAATCGGCGCAGCGCTCCACCATGCCCTTGAACTGCCGGCGCACGTTCTCGGGACCGAGGTGGCCCATCGAGATGTAGAGCCCGCCGTTCGCGGTGCCGCGGCCGGCGCGGATCTCCGAGAACATGCCGCGCGAGACGATGTCGCGCGTGGCGCGCTCGCCGCGCGAATCGTAGTTCGTCATGAAGCGCTCCTTCGCGCCGTTGAGGAGGTATCCGCCCGCGCCGCGCAGGCCCTCCTCGATGATGGTGCCGGTCAATCGCGTTCCGACGCCGGCGAGCACCCCGGTGGGGTGGAACTGCACCATCTCCATGTCGCGGAGCGTGAGCCCCGCGTCGAGCGCCATCGCGAGGCCGTCGCAGCTCTTGTCGCCGGAGGGCGTGTGGTAGCGGTACATCGTGGGGCCGCCGCCGGTGGCGAGGAGCACGGCCTTCGCCTGCACGAACAGGAGCTCGCCCGTGCGCATGTCGATCATCGCGACGCCCGCGATGGCGTTCCCGCCCCGCGCCTTCACGAGCTCGATCGCGCGATGCTCCTCGAGGCGCTCGACGCCCGAGACCCACACCTGCTCGGCGAGCCGGTTGATGATCTCGATCCCGGTGAGGTCGCCCTTGTGCACGGTGCGGTCGAACGTCTGGCCGGCGAAGGCCTTCTGGTGCACGGTGCCGTCGGGGTTGCGGTCGAAGAAGCAACCGAGTTCGTTTTCCAGTTCGTGGATGCGCTCGACCGCGCCGGTGACCAGCGTCCAGGCCAGGTCCTGGTCGGACAGCCACTTGCT